>JBAYTV010000104.1:0-6039 GCA_041675405.1 Sideroxydans sp.
CGACTTGCGCCAAGCGGCCTTGCCCATCATCGCCGCCATCGGCGGCATGGCCGTGCCCGCGCTGATCTATCTGCTCCTGAATCACGACGGCGATGCGATGCTCGGTTGGGGGATACCGATGGCGACCGATATCGCGTTCGCCGTGGGTGCTTTGGTGTTGCTGGCTAGACGCGTACCCAAGGCCTTGATCACTTTTCTGGTGGCGCTGGCGATCGCCGACGACCTCGGTGCGGTTCTGGTGATCGCCGTGTTCTACACTCAGCAATTGTCGCTGGGCTGGCTATCGATCGCAGCGTTGCTGGTGTTGGCGCTGGCCGGCTTGAACTTCGCTGGTGTACGCAAAGTGTTGCCCTATTTCTGTATCGCCGTTCTGCTTTGGTATGCGCTGTTGCAATCGGGTGTGCATTCGACACTGGCCGGTGTGCTCGGCGCTTTTACCGTACCTGCCCGCCCGCGATATGACCCGCGCCAGTTCAGTACCCGCATGAAAGTTCTGCTCGGGCAATACGATGAGAGCTTGCAGAAAGATGCCAACATCCTCACCAACGAGCGGCTTTATTCGGTGGTGCAAACCATGGGCAACGGTTTGCAAGATGTGCAGACCCCGATGCAAAGATTGGAACATGGATGGCACTTACCGGTAGCCTTCATCGTGATCCCGATCTTCGCTTTGTTCAATGCCGGTATCCCGCTGCAGTTGGGTGCGATCGATACGACACTGGGGCACCCCGTATTCCTAGGGGTGCTGTTGGGCTTGCTGTTGGGCAAGTTCATCGGCATCACCGGCGCCTGCTGGATCGCACTCAAACTGGGCGTGGGGCAGCTACCCAGCGGCACACGCTTCAGCCAGATCGCTGCCGTATCGGTGCTGGGAGGCATCGGCTTCACCATGTCTATCTTCATCGCCGAACTCGGTTTTGCCGGACAGGAAGAATATCTGCTGATGGCTAAGACCGGCGTGCTCGCCGCTTCTTTACTGGCAGGTATACTCGGATTCGCATGGCTGTGGTGGCTGGGACGTGAACATGAGTGACGCTCACCACCAGCAAGCAAAGGAAGTGTTGCTCGCGCTGGCTTCCGGCGCACAAGGTCTCACACAGGCCGAAGCACTGAAGCGACTGTCCGAGCATGGCCCCAACCGGCTGACCCCGCCATCGAAGCGCAGTGCGCTGATGCGTTTCCTGCTGCAATTCCACAACGTGCTGATCTATGTGCTGCTGGCGGCAGCGGCGGTCACCGCCCTGCTCGCGCACTGGGTGGACACGGCGGTGATCGTCGGTGTGGTAGTGATCAATTCCATCATCGGTTTCATCCAGGAGGGCAAAGCGGAACAGGCGATGGAGGCCATCCGCCGCATGCTATCGCCCGAGGCCACGGTGTTGCGCGACGGTAAGCGCGAGGTGGTGGCAGCCGAGACGCTGGTACCCGGCGATATCGTGCTGCTCGCTTCCGGCGACAAGGTACCCGCCGACCTGCGCCTGTTGCACACCAAGAATCTGCGTATCGAGGAGGCCTCACTGACCGGAGAATCCACTGCGGTTGAGAAAAATACCGCATCGGTGGATGCTCAGGCCGTACTGGGTGACCGCTATTGCATGGCCTATTCCAGCACGCTGGTCGTGTACGGGCAGGGCACCGGCGTAGTAGTGGCGACTGCCGACCATACCGAGATCGGGCGCATCAGCGCGATGTTGCAAGAAGTCAAAACCATGACTACACCCCTGCTGCGGCAGATGGAGGTGTTCGGACGCTGGCTGACTATCGTTATCTTGGCATTGGCAGCCGTCACTTTCCTGTTCGGATGGCTGGTACACCACTTCGCGCTCGGAGACATGTTCCTCGCGGCGGTGAGCATGGCGGTGGCGGCTATTCCGGAAGGGCTCCCTGCCGTACTGACTATCACGCTGGCGCTCGGCGTACAGCGCATGGCAAAACGCAGCGCGATCGTCAGGCGTTTGCCCGCCGTGGAATCGCTGGGTGCGGTGACCACCATCTGCAGCGACAAGACCGGCACGCTGACCAAAAATGAAATGACCGTGCAGCGCGTGATCACGGCATCAACCGTATTTGAAGTGAGTGGTAGCGGTTATGCACCGCACGGCGGATTTTCTATCGACGGCACAGAAACCGATATCTCCAAACATCCCGCTACGCTGGATCTATTCCGTGCCGGACTGCTCTGCAACGATGCCGCATTGAACGAAAACGAAGTTTCGGCGCAGGCTCACATGAGCGCAGCGAATGTTAAGCCGCGAAGCGGCGGCCGAAACCAAAGTGAAGGTCATTGGCACATCGCGGGCGATCCGACCGAGGGTGCACTCATCCCTCTGGCTTTGAAAGCCGGACTGGACGCCGCATTCGAACATGAAGAACTGCCGCGCACCGACCACATCCCGTTCGAATCGGAACACCGCTTCATGGCCACCCTGCACCACGATCACAGCGGCCACGCCTTCATTTTCATCAAGGGCGCGGTAGAACAAGTGCTGGCGATGTGCAACCAGCAACGCGGCGCGGGCGAGGACGTGACACTGGACCTGCCCTACTGGCATGCGCAGATGGCCGAGACCGGCGCGCGCGGACAGCGCGTGCTGGCCTTGGCAATGAAAACTGTTGAAGTTGACCGGCGTGAATTGAAGTTTGCCGATATGGAAGGGGGATGCACCCTGCTGGGCATGGTCGGCATCAGCGATCCGCCGCGCGAGGAGGCGATCGCCGCCGTGCGTGACTGCAAGGATGCAGGTATCCGCGTCAAGATGATCACCGGCGACCATGCCGACACCGCGCGCGCCATCGCCGCCCAACTCGGCATCGGCAACGGTCAGGTACTGACCGGTATCGAACTTGATGCGATGGATGATGAAGCCCTGCGCCAGGCAGTACGCGAGGTGGATGTATTCGCCCGTTCCAGTCCCGAACACAAGTTGCGCCTGGTGACTGCCATGCAGTCCAACGGCGAGATCGTCGCCATGACCGGCGATGGCGTGAACGATGCGCCCGCACTGAAGCGCGCCGACATCGGCGTGGCCATGGGCATGAAGGGCACCGAGGTCGCCAAGGAAGCGGCAGAGATGGTGCTGGCCGACGACAACTTCGCCACCATCGCGCATGCGGTGCAGGAAGGCCGCACCATCTACGACAACATCAAGAAGGCCATCGTGTTCATCATGCCGACCAACGGCGGCGAGGCCGGCATCGTGGTGATCGCAATCGTGTTCGGTATGGCGCTGCCGCTGACTCCAGTACAGATCTTGTGGGTCAATATGGTGACTGCCGTGACACTGGCACTGTCGCTCTCTTTCGAACAAGCCGAGCCGGATGTGATGCGCCGTGCACCGCGCGCAGCATCCGAACCGATCTTGTCTGGCTTCATGATCTGGCGCATCGCCTTCGTCTCGGTATTGCTGGCGCTGGGAGTCGTCGCGCTGTTCCTGTGGGAACTCGCGCGCGGTACCAGTCTCGAATTGGCGCGCACAGTGGCAGTCAACGCGCTGGTGATGGGCGAGATCGTGTATCTGTTCAACTGCCGCTACCTGCTCGCACCGGTTCGGAGCTGGCAGGCTTTCACCGGCAATCCCTATGTCTTGCTCAGCATCGGGGTGCTCGTGGTCATCCAGTTAGCCTTCACCTATGTGCCATTTATGCAGGCACTGTTCGGCGTGGTCGCGCTGGACTTGGCGGCCTGGGGATTGATCGCGGGCTTCGGCGTGTTGCTGTTCGTCGCGGTCGAACTGGAGAAACTGGCGATCCGCGTGCTGTTCCGCCGTAACGAGTCGGTGCAACGATGAACGACTGGATGGCTACGCATCGTTGCTTTCGGCGTGCTGCTGTTCATTGCTATCGAAATAGAAAAGCGGCTACTGCGGAGTACGCTGAGGCAAGCTGTTTGATCCCAGCGTAGATACATTTGATATTTTTGGTATAGCGCAAGCGATCTTTGCCCGCATGCATTCAGTAGCTTCACTCATTGAAATAAATGGGCTGAGAAGCACTTCAGCCCAAAGAATCATTCAACCTATCGTTGAACTCAGCCAGACTTTCCGCCGCCTGCATCTCTTGCGGCATGGCATCGCGCGCGGAAAACACGCCCAATATCTTGTTGGCATGATTGACGATAGGCAGATGCCTGAAGCCGCGCTCGATCATCATCAGCACCGCTGCCGTCACCTTGGTTTCGGGAACGACGCAGTGTGGATTGCGCGTCATGATGTCGGCCACCGTGGTGGTCTGCGGGTCCATCGATTTCGCCAGCACACGGGTCATCATGTCGCGCTCGGTGACGATACCCAACAGCGTAGTGCTGGCATCAATGATGAGTACGCTGCCGCAATTGGCGCGTGTCATCACAGTGGCAGCAGTGAATACCGTGGCCGTTGGCAAGACGCTGACGACATGGCGTTGTGAGATCGATTGGAAAACGGTGCGTTCGGTCATGGCTGTCTCCTAGAGTGGGGGTTCAACGCAGTGCGTCGTTGATCTTGTCCAGCGCTTGGGTGCCGGGGCAAAGTTGATGCGCGTCCATGGTGTTCAATGGTTCCGCACAGGTGTTGAGTGAGGTGTGCAAATCGGTGGCCAGCGCATCCAGATAGAGCAGACCCGTCACCACTTCGCCGCGTGCCGCGTGTGCGTTCATGTAACTCATCGCCGCGTATCGATCCGTCGGATCGTAATCCTCATGCAGCTTGCGCAGACATAACACAGAGCCGTCATGCTGCTGCACCTGCACCACTTCACCCGGCGCATAGTCAGCAGTGATCTCGCTGCCCGGGGTGATGAAGTCGATGCGACTCACCGCCTCGTTGTGCGCGCGCACATAGTCGTAACTCTTGGTGCTGCCGCCGTGGTTGTTGAAAGTGACACAGGGGCTGATGACATCGATGAAGGCTGCGCCGCCGTGTGCTAATGCGCCTTTGATGAGCGGGATGAGTTGCGCTTTGTCACCCGAGAAACTGCGTGCCACATAGGTGGCACCCAGTTGCAACGCGATGCCCACTAGGTCGATCGGATTGTCGGTATTGATGGCGCCTTTTTTATTTTTAGAGCCCCGATCTGCGGTGGCAGAGAACTGCCCCTTGGTCAGACCGTACACCCCGTTGTTCTCCACGATGTAAGCCATGCGTACACCGCGCCGCATGGCATTGGCGAACTGACCTAATCCGATGGAAGCTGAGTCGCCATCACCTGATACGCCCAGATATAGCAGCTCGCGGTTGGCTAGATTGGCGCCGGTCAACACCGAAGGCATACGTCCGTGCACCGTGTTGAAACCGTGCGAGGCGCCGAGGAAATAATCCGTGGTCTTGGAACTGCAACCGATGCCGGAGAGTTTCGCGACGCGGTGCGGCTCGATATCCAGCTCCCAACAGGCTTGGATGATGGCGGCGGAGATGGAGTCATGACCGCAGCCCGCGCACAGCGTGGAGATGCGCCCCTCGTAATCGCGCCGTGTGTAGCCCACCTTGTTGGTCTGCAAAGTGGGGTGGTGCATCTTGGGTTTGGCGATGTAGGTCATGCGACCTCCTTATGCACACAGTCGTGGATGGTGCTGATGATGAAACGGGCGGTGATGGGGGTACCGTCGTAGTGCAATACACGCACCAGTTTCGCCGGATCGATCTCCAGCTCGTTGATGAGCATGGTGCGCATCTGCGCATCGCGGTTCTGTTCCACCACGAACAGCTTGTCGTGTTCCGCGATGAACTTTCTCACCGAATCGGGGAAGGGGAATGCACACAGTCGCATCGCATCGAGGTGGTCTCCGTTCCTGTCCAACACGTCCAGCGCCTCGCGCATCGCGGGTGTGGTGGAGCCGTAGTAGATAACGCCCAGTCTGGTAGGCTCTGAAGATTGACGGAACACCGGTTGCGGCACCATGTCCGCCGCTGTTTTGAATTTACGCAGCAAGCGTTCCATGTTGTAGATGTAATCAGGCCCGGCTTCGGAGTACATGGCCTGCGGATTGCGCGAAGTGCCACGCGAGAAGAACGCGCCCTTGGTCGGATGGGTGCCGGGCAAGGTGCGCCACGGAATACCATCCCC
>JBAYTV010000105.1:0-5986 GCA_041675405.1 Sideroxydans sp.
TCCTTCTTCTCTACAGCGATCTCAACCATCTCCTAGATCGCCGCACCTTCGGTCAGCACCAGCTGCTCATCGCGTTTGCTGCGATGAATGTGCAGTCCGCATTCCTTGTTGGCCGGGTCTTCCCACCACCAGCGTCCGGCGCGGATGTCCTCCCCCGGTGTGATGGCACGTGTGCAAGGCGCGCAACCCAGACTGGGATAGAACTCGTCGTGCAGTTTGTTATACGGCACGTCGTATTGGCGGATGTAGGCCCACACGTCTTGGTTGGACCAATCCAACAAAGGATTGAATTTCTGCAAACCGTTGTCCGCATCGAAGGACGAGACCTCCAGCGTGCCGCGCGTCACTGCCTGGTCGCGGCGCATACCGGTGATCCATGCATCTTTTCCTTTCAATGCACGACGCAACGGTTCCACCTTGCGCACGAAACAGCAGCCCTTGCGGTTGTCCACGCTGTCGTAGAAGCCGTTGATGCCATGTTGCGTGACATATTCCTCGACCAATTTGCTGTCGGGGAAATAGACATGCAAGGGGATACTGTATTGCTGGCTCACTTCCTGGATCAGGTCGTAGGTCTCTTTCGGCAGGCGCCCGGTATCCAGACTGAACATGGCGATGCCGGGCTGATGTCTTGCGATGAGATCGGTCAGCACCATGTCTTCTGCGCCCAGACTGTTGGCGAAGGACACCAAGGAGAATTCGTCTACCGCCTGCGCCAGTACGGCAACTGTCTGGTCTATCTTGTGTTGTAGATCACTCATGCTGCGACTCCTCGTGTGGTGCGTTTGAACAAGGGTGCATCGTTATCAACCGATGCTTGGTAAGTCAGTGAAAAATCGTTGAAGCCCGCTAGTGCCGCATGCGCATCCTTATTCTCACGAACGTCAAATGCATCGAACCCAACGCGCTTCAAATAGAACAACTGGTCGTGCAACACATCTCCCATCGCACGCAATTCACCGCGATAGCCCATTTGTTTGCGCAGGCGATACGCCAAGGTGTAACCGCGACCATCGTTGTATTTGTGGAAATCGATCGCGATCACCGGAAAGCGATGCACCGCATCGGGAATATCTTCGGCACGGTCAAAACCCGCCAGCCACAATCCCAGTTCGGTACGACCCTGCAATGCCTCGTACTGGCAATTCCACACGGGCAACGGCACGATGACTTTGCCTGCGGGAACAGCGATGCGATCAGCGGCTTCTCCGCCATGCATGCGCAACACAGCCCATTCATCCGTCACGATGTTGTTTTCTTTGATCAGCATCAGAACCTCGGCGAATAATAGGGTGTCTCGTATGGAGTTCCCTGTTGTATCAAGTCGTAATCGGGCAACAGCAAACTCTGCTCCTCCGGCACGGGTGTCGCGTACACATAGTCCACGAATGGCTCTAGCCCCACTCTGCGCACGGTGTCGATGAAGCGTTCGTCGGCAAAACGCTCGCGCACATACACCTGCAACAGCCGCGCGACCACTTCGGGTATCTGCGCAAAATGAAATGAGCGTCCGATGATCTTGCCGATCGCGGCTGGACTGCCTTTGGAGCCGCCAAGCGAGACCTGGTACCACTCCTCGCCCGACTTATCCACGCCCAAGATGCCGATGTGGCCGACGTGATGATGGGCACAGGCATTCACGCAACCCGAAATGTTCAGGTCGATCTCACCGATGTCCTGTAAGTAATCGATGTCATCGAAACGTTCGTCCACCGCCTTGGCCAGCGTGATGGAACGCGCGTTGGCCAAGGTGCAGAAGTCACCACCGGGGCAGCAGATGATGTCGGTCAGCAAGCCGATGTTGGGTGTGGCGAACCCATGCACCTTGGTTTCTTCCCACAACTCGATCAGATCAGATTGCCGCACATCGGCCAGCACTAGGTTCTGCATGTGCGAGATGCGCAATTCGCCGAAGCTGTAACGATCAGCCAGATCAGCCGCCGCATCCATTTGTTCCGCCGTGGCATCGCCGGGGGCCACGCCCGTGCGCTTCAGCGATAGCTCCACTGCCGCATAGCCGGAGACCTTGTGGGCTTTGACGTTGCGCTTGAACCAGTTGGCAAACGCCTTGTTCTCACTTCTCAAGGCCAATACTTCGGCGTCACCCTCGCGTAGCTCCGCATAGTGCGGTGCGGTGAAATGCGAAGTGACACGATCCAACTCCGCCTGCGTGAGCGTGCTCGTGCCATCCTTATTGAGTGCCCATTCTTCGTTCACGCGACGACGGAACTCGTCGATGCCGATGGCTTTCACCAAGATCTTGATGCGTGACTTGTACAAGTTGTCGCGCCTACCGAATTCGTTGTACACACGCACGATGGATTCGACGTAGGTGAGGAGATGCTGCCACGGCACGAACGCTTCGATCTCGGTACCAATGACGGGTGTACGCCCCAGTCCGCCGCCGACCAGCACGCGGAAGCCGACTTCGCCCTGCGCGTTCTTCAACACTTGCAGTCCGATATCGTTCACTTCGATCGCGGCCCTATCCTCCGTCGCGCCGGTGACCGACACCTTGAATTTGCGTGGCAGGAAAGCGAACTCAGGATGGAAGGTGCTCCACTGGCGCAATATCTCGGCGAAAGGTCGCGGATCGACGATCTCGTCGCGCGCCACGCCGGCGAACTCGTCGCTGGTGATGCTGCGGATGCAACTGCCCGAAGTCTGGATGGCATGCGCTTCCACGGTCGACAGATCAGCCAAGATGTCAGGTGTGTCCTGCAACTTGAGCCAGTTGAACTGCACGTTCTGACGCGTGGTGAAGTGGCCATAACCGCGGTCATATTTGCGCGCGATATGCGCGAACATGCGCATCTGGGCCGTACTCACCAAGCCATAGGGAGCCGCGATGCGCATCATGTAGGCATGAACTTGCATGTACACACCGTTCTGCAGACGCAGTACGCGGAACTCGTCTTCCGTCAACTCACCGGACAGGCGGCGGCGCACTTGGTCGCGAAACTGCGCGACACGTTCGGCAACCAGTTGATGATCGAATCTATCGTAGCGGTACATTTAGCTTCCTTCTGCCGGATACTGTTTGGAGACAGGCAACAACTCTGCTGCCGCCAGCGAAAACTTGGCGCCATACGCCAGGATGTGCGCCACATCCGAATCTTCATCATGGCGCAACGCAGCGCCGATGTAGGCATGCTCGCCTTGTTGGCCGATCACCACGCCGATGCGTCCGCCACAGCCGTTGAACCAGCTCACCGATTTGGGTTTGTTTGCGTTATTCGTGCTCATGTCTTCACCTTATTAATAGAACACCATCTTTAGCCCAATGATGAGCAACAGGGTTGCCAACAAAGGACGCAATACTTTTTCCGGCACCTTGGCGCTCAAGTGGCTGCCGATGTAGATGCCGGGCAACGAACCCAGCAACAAACTACCGAGCAACACGAAATCGACCGTGCCGAGCGCCATGTGCCCCACACCCGCCACAGCAGTGAGCGGCACCGCATGCACGATGTCCGTACCCACCACTTTGACGGCTGACATGCGCGGGTAGAGGAATAGAATCGCCACCGTACCCAACACACCGGCACCGATGGAAGAGATGGTCACCAATGCACCCACCACCACTCCCGTCACCACAGTGGCCGCAGGCAGATGCCGGTGATGCAACTCATACATCGTGCCGTCATCGCGGCTTGCGATTTTTTTGATCCAGTCTTTCAGCAACAAGGCCGTTGCCGTTGCCAGCAACGCCACACTCAACACACTCGTCACCAAGCCACGTAGCGTCTTCTCTTCCAATGCCAGCACTTTCAAGAGCAGGATGGTGAGGATGGCTGCCGGAATACTGCCTAGCGCCAACAACTTCACCACTTTCCAATCGACTGAATCCTTGGTCGCATGCACCCATCCGCCCATCGACTTGGTGATGGAGGCATACAGCAGGTCTGTTCCCACTGCGGTCGCGGGTGATACGCCGAAGAACAGCACGAGCAATGGCGTCATCAATGAACCACCGCCCACGCCGGTCACGCCGACGATCAATCCAACCAAAAATCCCGACAGGGTGTAGAGCCAATCCATGTGTCACTCCTCAGATAGGTGCACATGCTAGTGGACCGGCTTATCTTTATTAAATGGTTATATGTTAGGATGATATAACCATACGTTATTAAGAGGCCGCTATGAACCTGCAGCAATTGCGTTATTTGAACGAAATCGTGAAGAACGATCTGAGCATCTCTGCCGCCGCCGCCACGCTCTACACATCCCAGCCCGGCATCAGCAAGCAGATCAAATTATTGGAGGAGGAATTGGGCATCGATATCTTCGTGCGCAACGGCAAGCGCCTGGCGGCACTGACCGACCCCGGCAAGGTCATTGCGGAAGTGGCGGCACGCATGTTGTTGGATGCGGCGAACCTGAAGCAGGTGGGGCAGGAATTCAAGGATCAGCAGGTGGGCGAACTCACCATCGCCACCACCCACACGCAAGCACGCTACGCCCTGCCACCCGTGGTCAAACAATTCATCCGGCACTACCCCGAAGTGAAGCTTGGCCTGCATCAGGGCAACCCGACCCAGATCGCCGAACAGGTATTGAGCGGAGAGGCAGACATCGGCATCGCCACCGAAAGTCTCGCCCTGTATGACGAGTTGGTCACCCTACCCTGCTATGAATGGCATCACTGCGTGGTGGTGCCGCCCAAACACCCGTTGTTGCTGGAGAAACGCCTGACATTGAAGAAGCTGGCGCAATATCCCATCATCACCTATGACTTCGCCTTCACTGGGCGCAACAAGATCAATCAGGCTTTCAACGAAGCAGGTATCACACCCAACATCGCACTCACCGCCATCGATGCCGATGTCATCAAGACTTATGTGGAACTCGGTATGGGGGTGGGCATCGTGGCACAGATGGCGTTCGTGCCGGAGCGTGACAAACAACTGAAGATGATCGATGCAGGCCATCTGTTCGAAGCCAGCACGACGCGCATCGCCATCCGTAAGAACCAATACCTGCGCGGCTTCGGCTACTACTTCATCGAACTGTTCGCGCCCCATCTCACACGCAAGATCGTCAGCCAAGCCCTCCACCAGAACCCACAGGACGCAATATGAACGAGACCATCAAACTCCAACACAGCCACCGCAGCATCCGTAGTTACAAGGCGGAACCCGTCAGCGACGAGATGTTGCAGGCCATCATCGAAGCGGGACAGCGCGCCCCCAGTTCGATGAACACCCAAGAGATCTCGGTCATCGTGGTGCGTGATACTGAACGCAAAGCCAAGATCGCCGAGCTTGCTGGTGGGCAAACTTGGATCGCCCAAGCGCCGGTCTTCATTACGCTCGTGGCGGACTACAACAAGACCGAGATGGGCGTGCGCAAGGTGGGTCAGACACAAGTCATCCACGAAAGCATGGAAGGTTTGATAGTCGCAGGAATAGATGCCGGTTTGGTATTAGCCAACATGATGGTGGCAGCACGCTCCTTGGGCTTGGGCATCGTGCCCATCGGCGGCATCCGTCGCAACCCGCAAGCTATGATCGACCTGCTCGGACTGCCACCACTCACCTTCCCACTCGTGGGTATGTGCCTAGGCCACATCGAAAAAGATGCGCCTCTCAAACCGCGCATGGAGGTGAGTGCCTTCCGTCATGACGAACACTACGATGCTTCGCACTATCAAGAAGCCATCGACAGTTACGACGCGACCCTCATGGAATATTGGAAGCAACTAGGGCGTACTGATGGCATCACGTGGTCGCAGAACCTAGGCAACAATCTGAAGCATGTTTATTACCCACAGGTGAAGCCCGTGGCGGCAATGCAAGGTTTGCTGAACGATAAATAACAGTGCGTTGGTAACGAACCTTGATTTTCGAGGTGACTGGGCGGAAAGTCCGCCGTATCCGAGGCTATTTCCCAAGTATGAATAGCACGATCGAGGCAGGTCAGCTGCATCTGCGGATGCCTATGCGCGAATGGCACTCGTTTGTATTATCATAGGCAGGGCAATCGA
>JBAYTV010000106.1:0-5976 GCA_041675405.1 Sideroxydans sp.
CTGGGGCCGGTTTCTGATGCCAACATCGACGTGGATATGATCATCCAAAACGTTGGTGTAGATGGCTCGACAGATTTCTCCTTTACAGTTCACCGTAATGAGTTCAATCGGGCGATGGACATCCTCAAGAATAAAGTGCAGCCACATATCGGCGCACGGGATGTAGTGGGGGACAATAAAGCTGCCAAGGTTTCCGTAGTGGGTGTAGGCATGCGTTCGCACGTGGGTATCGCCAGCAAGATGTTCCGCACTTTGGCGGAAGAGGGCATCAACATCCAAATGATCTCCACCTCCGAGATTAAGATTTCTGTGGTCATCGACGAGAAATATTTGGAGTTGGCCGTGCGCGTCCTGCATAAATCTTTCAATCTAGAGCAAGAAGACGCATAAATCGTTTGACCACCTAGGCCTGAATCAGTATCATTCGCGGCCTTCGGAGAGGTGGCCGAGTGGTCGAAGGCACGCCCCTGCTAAGGGCGCATCCGGGCAAAACCTGGATCGAGGGTTCGAATCCCTCCTTCTCCGCCACAACAGTAGCAATCGTTTTACATGCGCCCGTAGCTCAGCTGGATAGAGTACTTGGCTACGAACCAAGGGGTCAGGAGTTCGAATCTCTTCGGGCGCACCAACAAACTCAAGGAGTTAGGTTAATAGCCTAGCTCCTTTTTCTTTGTATTTTTGTTTAGGGAAAAACCTAGGGGTAAACCAGAAAATTGCTAGGTACCTTGTCGCAGATGCGATCCCCGCACGACCCACCATAAAGACAATGACTTAGGCGAAAACCCTAAGTCATTTTTCTTTTCTAGACAGCTTATGAAGTTTTACGAAGTGATTATGACTAATTACCACCACCTTGAGGTTCTGTAGCCGTACCCATTCCTGCAGCTTGATGAGCTCGAACTGCAGGTGTGCGATCTCCTCGATATATTTTAATTTCTGGGCGGCTTGCGCAGCTTGGTTCTTCCTGTCGCATGCTAGTAGGACTCGATGGCGGTCGCTTCCCGCGCATCTTTGATGATCTCGCCGTTATTTTCGGGGACTGCCGCAGGTTTCTTTTTCATATTCACCTCGTGGTTATGCTTTGTTCTTAACGGTTTCCCTGCGCACGTGGATCGAAAGCGGGTGTCCTTCCATGCGTTCGAACCCGTTGATCTGTTCGATGAGCTGTTCATTCAGGAGATGTCCTTTGGCCAGCAACATGTCTCCGCCATGGGTCATCAGATCGCGCGACAAGGTCATGCCGGGAAGGAGTTGACCGGAACGCAAGATCATTTCCGATGCATCCTGTGACGCACGGTTGGAACTGCCCAATTCTTTCAAGAGGGCAGTCACGACTACGGGATCGTAGCGCTTGCCCATCCCGTCTTGGATCAACAACAATGCATCTGCAGCTTTGATCGGTTTGACAAAGGCCGTTCCGATCAGCGCAGCGTCATAGTCCTCGGCGACGGCAAGTATGCGCGCTCCCAATGGAATAGCTAGGCCGGGCAAACGATCCGGATAACCCGTGCCGTCGAAGCATTCACGGTGACTGCGGATCAGTTTTGCCGCACTGTGCAACTGCTCCAGTGCCATCAGCGCCAACTGGCCTTTGACCGGATGCTTGATCACTTCGGTGCGCTCATCCACGCTTAGGCTGTGCAGTGGTCTATCCAACAGGCGGTCGGGCAAGCCGATCTTGCCGATATCGAGCAGCAGTCCCGCAACGAAAGTATCCTGCACCTCGGCAGCACTCATTCCCATGTTCTGCGCGAGGGTGCGCGCAAGCTCGGCGACTCGCTTCGAATGACCGACTTTGCCCGGGTTGCGCAGTTCGATCAGGTTGGAAAAGACGCGCACCGAGGTGATGAAGCTCTTCTTCAGCTTGTCATGTGCGATTTCCAAAAATGACATGGCTTGGCGTACTTCCTCGGTGCGGGCAAACACCTTTTGCTCCAAGCTGGCATTCAGGTCTTTCAATTCTTCATTCTGTTTGAGTGTGAGTTCCTCCAGACGCAACTTCTCGCGCTCTAGCGCTTTCTGCTGCAGGGCATGCCTGACGATGAGCGTGATGTCATTGTCTTCCCATGGCTTGGATACATAGCGGTAGATCTGCCCCTTGTTGATGGCATCGATGGTCGCGCCGATCTCGGCATAACCCGTCAACAGGATGCGCACCGTGTCCGGCCATTTCTCGCGCACTTTTTCTAGGAACTGCGCACCGTTCATCTCCGGCATACGCATGTCGGAAACCACTAGGTCGATGCTTTCCCGTTCCATGATCTCTAGTCCCTGCGCGCCGCCTTCCGCCGTGAAGATAGTGTATCCGTGCGGGCGGAACAGGCGCTTCAGTGACGACAGGATATTCGCCTCGTCATCGACGAAGAGAATCGTCGCCGGTGCTTGCGATGCTGTGGCCGTGATGGTTTCAGTCATGATATTTAACGTCCTTCGCCTTGAGGTTCATTCACTATGTTGCCGGGTTTCATGCCTGAGGCTGTCTGATGGGTAACCATACGCGGAAAGTCGTTCCTTTGCCAAGCTCGCTGCGTACCTCGATACGCCCGTGATGTTTCTGCAGGATGCCGTAGGACAGCGACAAGCCCAGCCCTGTACCCTTGCCGATAGGCTTGGTGGTGAAGAAAGGATCGAAGATCTTTTTCAGATTCTCCGGCGCGATACCCTTGCCGGTATCGACCACATCCACCCACACCTCATCGCCCTGGTGTCCGCTGCGAATGGTGATGGTGCCACGCTCCTCGATGGCATGCGAGGCATTCACCAGCAGATTCATGAACACCTGATTGAGCTGCGAGCACAGACACTCTATGTCGGGAATGACGCCGTACTCCTTGACCACATCCGCCTTGTACTTGATCTCGTTGTTGACGATGTTCAGCGTACTGTCGATGCCGTTGTGCAGATCGGAGTAGTGCCACTCGTCCGTGGCATCCACGTGCGAGAAGTCCTTCAGGTTCTGCACGATCTTCTTGACCCGCGTGATGCCGTCCTTCGATTCTTCCATGAGCGCACCCAAGTCTTCTTTCAGGAACACGATGTCCAGTTTTTCTCTGGCGGCCTTGAGCCGCGCCCGCACTTCGCCATCGGTGATCGCCCCCTCGGCCTGCTCATACAGATCGAGCAGACCGAAGGTGTCCTGCACGTATTTCTCCAGCGTACCCAGATTGGAATAGACATAGCCGATGGGATTGTTGATCTCGTGCGCCACCCCGGCCGCCAACTGGCCAACAGAGGCCATCTTCTCGGATTGCATCAATTGGTTCTGCGCTTCTTCCAACTGGGTGTTCAATTGCTGCAGCTCAACCAGTCGCCGCTTCTGTTCGATATGCAACTGGATGTTGCTCAACGCCAGGCTGACCATGTCCAACAGCACCGAGCCCTGTTCCACATCGGCTTCCTGAAAGGGGGAATTTCCCCGGCAGCTACTGACGCTGACGGCACCGTCGATGGAGCGATTGACAGAGATGCCGCCCACCGTGTTCCCTTCGATGCGCAGCGGCCAACAGATCGCCGAATTGGCCGATGCATTGCCGCGATTCTCCCGCTGACGCTGAAAACGCGGATCGCTGGAGGCATCGCCATTCAGTAATAATGCTATTCCTTCCTGTGCCACCCAGCCCAGCACGCCTTCGCCCATATTGACCCGCTTGCCGATGACTCCAATCGGCAGGTCGATGCCCGCGACAATGGTCAGGCAGTGCTCGTGATGATCCAGCAGCGCGAGCGAACCGCTCTTGGCCTCGAATCCATCCACGATATGCTGCAGGATGCGCTGATACACGGATGAAGCGTCCTCCGCTTCTAGGGCCTGCTGACCCAGACGGTTCAGGTCATAGATCCAGGTCAGTTGTTTCAGTCGATCCAGGGACATATATTCCTCCTTGATTCACGCCTGCATCGTGCATCCTGCGGGACGGGTGCCATATTCCTCAATTGTTCTGAATGAGACAGGCTGATGCTTCCAGTTGGTCGGGGCTGGGCAGGCACGCTTCGATGCGTTCCCAGGTCATTTGCATGCGGCCGCACCATGTCTGCGACAGTCTTGCCATCAGTTCATCTCCGCTTAGTCCGCTTTCCAATAGTGCAGCCGTGTGCACAATGCATACCAACGGATCGTAACTCGTCTTGCATTCAGGCTGCTGCCAATAACGCACGACCTGCTCGATCTCTGATGGGAAGTTCCACAGGCGGATCAGTTCCGCACCGACGTCGGCGTGATCGAAACCAAGTTCGGAGTGTTCGAGTTCAGCCAACCCCGATCCTGATGTCTTTTGCCGTTGCAACAACTCAGAAAATTGTTGCGGGATACACAGATCCAGCACCAATTGTCCGATGTCGTAGAACATGCCCGCGGTGAACGCCAGTTGTTGTGCCTGGCGTAATTCTTTGGCCAGCGCTTTGGACAGGGCGGCCACGCGGAAACAACGCTGCCAATAAGCTTGGCGGTCAAACAGGCTGCCGGGTGAGGCGGGAAAAGCTTGCACCATGCCAGCCGACAACACCAATGAACGCAGGGTGTCGAACCCCAGCACCATGACCGCATCCTGAACCGAACCGACCTTGCGCGGCAACCCATAGAACGTGGAGTTGGCCACGCGCAACACTTTGGCACTCAGTCCCTGGTCTTGCGTGATCTTGTGGGCCAGCGTTGTGGTGTCCAGATCGGCATCATTAAAACTGGCGATCACTTCCTGCACGATCACAGGCAGGGAGGGGAGCCGATGCAGTTTGGCGAGTACTTCTTTTTTATTGATTGAGGGCATCGTCACGCCTCCTGTGGTGCTGGCCGATCTGCAATATCTTGATTTGCGAACCCGCATCCATGACTAGCAGCGTACCGCGCGACCTTGAAAATTCGCCCAGGGTACGACACCAACAGCGGACATCATGTCCGGCAATGGAGAACGATTGCGCATCTTCATGCCGCTGATGCAGTCCGGACGATGCCCAAGCCAGCAGATCAGCCGGAATGGTCGCGTTTGCCGCTTCGCCCAGCAACGACGAACCTACACTATCCGCCGAGAAAAGCTGGTGGGCCATCTGATTGGCGATGACGATCAACCCATCATCGTCGATACCGATGGCTGCCACGGGCATGACCTCAAGCATCTCTTGTGATACCCGCAGCACCTCCAGGTTGTGCACGATCTCGCGCGCCTTGCGCTCCACGCGCTGCTCAAGCTCCTGATTGACAGAGCGCAGTTCACCCATCGCTTGCTGTAGCTCCTGAGCCAGTCGCGCATTCTCGATCTTCATCTCGTGGTGTTGGAAGGCTTCTTGCACATTGGCCAACAAAAGATCGTCTTCCCACGGCTTGGTGAGGAATTTATAAACGGCCCCGTGATTGATGGCATCGGTCACCGAGTTCAATTCGGTATAACCACTGAGTACGATACGCACGGTATCGGGGTGAAGCTCGCGCACCTTGGTCAGGAACTCGGTCCCGGTCATTCCCGGCATGCGTTGGTCGGCAATAATCACTCCGACCCGGTTTTGCGCGAGCAAGTCCAAGCCTTCTTGGCCGCTGTTGGCACGCAGTATCTTGTAACCATCGCGCCGCAGCAGCCTAGTCAGGGCAGCGGTGATGTTCTCTTCATCGTCAACGAGCAGTATGGTACGTTCCATTACGTTTTCCCTATCAGGCTATCTGTTGCAACGAGGTTGCGGCATTGTTATCCCTGACGAATCTCAAGAACTCGTTCTCCGCTAGCGGGCGGGCATAAAAATAACCCTGCATCTCGTCGCAGCCGAGTGTTTGCAAGAAATCCAGCTGTTCGCGCGTCTCGATACCCTCGGCGATGACGCTCAGATTGAAGTGATGCCCGAGCGCAATGATCGAGCGCACGATGGCTTCGTCATCTTGGTCTGAGTGGATGTCGCGAATGAACGATTGGTCTATCTTGAGTTTATGCACTGGCATCTTCTTGAGATAACTCAGACTGGAATAGCCCGTACCGAAATCGTCGATGGATAAGC
>JBAYTV010000107.1:0-5968 GCA_041675405.1 Sideroxydans sp.
ATCTCTGCAAACGCGAAGATATTGGCATCACCCCCCTCGCCCTCTGGGAGAGGGGCTGGGGGTGAGGGAAGGGTTTTGATTTACACCGCTTCAACAGATGCGGTAAAGCAATTTGCGCTACGCGAACGAGGTGCCGACGTGGCCGTGATGCAGCAGGTAGAAGATGGGTTGCCACTCTCCGCAGTGTTGAGTGACTTAGCCCGGCGTGGCATCAACGAAGTGTTGGTGGAAGCCGGCAAGACCCTGAATGGCGCATTGCTGAAAGCTGGGTTGGTGGATGAGTTGGTACTGTATCTTGCACCACAATTGTTGGGCGATGCGGCACGCGGCATGGCGAATCTGGGCGTATTGACGCAATTGGAACAACGGGTGGAGTTGGCTTGGCAGGACGTGCGCCATGTCGGTAACGACATTCGAATCACGGCGAGGGTCAAACATGTTTAGTGGAATCATCGCAGATGCGGGACTCATCAAATCGGTACACGACAGAGAGGGCGGGCTGCGCCTGACAGTGGCGACAGAAGTACTGGGTATGGATGACGTACAGCTTGGAGATAGCATCGCGGTGAACGGCGTATGCCTGACGGTGGTGCAGATCGACGGCAGTGATTTTGTCGTGGATGTCTCGCGCGAGACCTTGAACTGCACGACGGGTTTGGAAGAAAAGGGCAAGCACGTCAATCTGGAGAAAGCTTTGCGCCTGTCCGACAGACTGGGTGGGCATCTGGTGAGCGGGCATGTGGACGGTGTGGGTGAAGTGGTCGCATTCAACGACATCGGCGAGAGCTGGCGCTTGGTGGTGCGCTCACCGCAAGCGCTTTCAAAATACATCGCGACTAAAGGCTCGATCACCATCAATGGGGTGAGTCTCACGGTAAATCGTGTCGCAGGCCACGAGTTCGAGGTAAACCTCATTCCGCATACCTTGGAAATGACGACATTGAACGAGTTAAAGACAGGCGCGCGGGTGAATCTGGAGATCGATCTTATCGCGCGCTATGTAGAAAGAATGATGCAAGCTGAAAGTTGAATCAAAAAGCGAAACCGGCTTGGATCTGGATGTCGAAGCCGCCAGAGCTCTCTTCAGAACTGACGGCGGTCTGTGTGTTCAGCCCTGCAGAAGGACTTAGATACATCCCCAAGTTGAAATAACCGAAGTCGCCGATCGAGCCGGTGTAGCCGCCTCCGAAATAGAGATCGGTGGTCGATGCAGAGCCGGACGGTGTGCTTATCAGCAATGCTTCTTCAGTTCTGGACCAGCTCAATAACGAGATGCCCGCGTAAAACGAATGGTCTGATTCCGGTTGAAATAGATAGTTCAGGATCGGACCATTCATGTACTGCGTCGTATCAGTGAGTGCGCGACCTGTGAAAGGATCGTGAAAGGTGTCGGTCCAGCGAACATATTTGTAGCCGAGTTGATAGTGGCTTTGTGGCAAGCGATAGGTGATTTGTATGTCTGCGCCGTCCTGTGCCAACGCGAAGATGCCGACACCGATCCGGAGGTTTCCCGTTTCGGCCGATGCGCCAAGTGGGACTAGCAGGCAGGTGATGAAGATCAGAACGTTGGCCAAGTCTAGCCTCCTTCCGTTTCCCTACTAGAAATACATACCAAGTTGCAGGTGCAGATCGAAACTTCCGCCCGAGGAGCCGCCTGTGCTTTTCATGGCCGGTGTTAGATTTTCTGCCGTGGGGCTGAGAAATAAACCGAAATTGTAGTACACGCCCTCTCCCACATTCCCTGTTTTTCCGCCGCCGAAATATATATCTGTGGCTGATGCGCCTTCGCTCGTTCCTCCTGGAGAGAGTACGCGTTCTTGCCCATTCCATTGCAACAACTCGGCGCCGAAATACAGAGATGAATCCGTTTCGATATCGGAAAGAAAGATCAAAATAGGGCCGTGCCTTACGTGGGTGATTTCCGTCGTCCTTACGTGAGTGGCGTTATCCATCAGGTTGACTGTCCATTGTTCGTATTTGTAGCCGACCTGGAAATGGCTTTGTGAGGGGCGATAATTGACGTGCCACGCTGGAGTGGACATCAGCAATGGAACAAAACTCAATCCAGTCTGAAATTCTCCAGTCCATGCAGTCAAGGGAAGGAGAAGAAACAAGCACGCCGACAAAGACCTCAATTGATGCATGGCGACCTCTAAACGTATGTGAAATAAGTATGGACGGAGTTTCATGCTACGCCTTTCGGGTTGGTAATTCCCGCCCGAGTTCTGGCTGTGTGCCGAATGGTGTGATGGTAGAATCCCAAACCTATGGCGCTCCGCGCTAAGAAATCTCTGATTAAGTCGTCATGCCGGCGAAGGCCGGTATCCAGTCAAAATATAAGTGCAGTGCAATACACTGACGAAAAAAGCACTTTTAATAAACCCCGCTGGATTCCGGCCTACGCCGGAATGACGAATGAGGCTTAATCAGACCTTCCCTAATCAATTAAATTGGAAGTAAGACGAATGACAGATATTGCACCGATTCAGGAAATCATCGAAGAGATTCGCGCTGGCCGCATGGTCGTGCTGGTGGATGAGGAAGACCGCGAGAACGAGGGCGACTTGGTTTTTGCGGCTGAATTCGCCACCCCGGAGATGATCAACTTCATGGCCAAACATGCACGCGGCTTGATCTGCCTCACGTTGACGCAAGCGCACTGCAGACAACTCGACCTGCCCTTGATGGTGCGCGAGAACGGTTTGCCACTGGCGACCAATTTCACCCTGAGTATCGAGGCGGCAACGGGTGTCACCACGGGCATCTCGGCGGCAGACCGTGCGCGGACCGTACTGGCGGCTGCCAATAAGAATGCAAAGCCCTCCGACATCGTGCAGCCCGGCCACATCTTCCCGTTGATGGCGCGGGATGGGGGGGTGTTGGTGCGTGCAGGCCATACCGAAGCAGGTTGTGACTTGGCGCAACTGGCGGGTGTGACGCCAGCGGCGGTCATCTGCGAGATATTAAAGGAAGACGGCGAGATGGCGCGTCTGCCCGACCTCATCCCGTTCGCCAAGCAACATGGCTTGAAGATCGGCACCATCGCCGACCTGATCGAATACCGCATCCATAACGAGACGCTGGTCGAGCGCGTGGGGCAACGTACAGTGCACACGGCTTACGGAGAATTTGAATTGTTCGCCTATGCCGACAAGAGCACGCAGCGTACCCATCTGGCCTTGGTCAAAGGGGATATCCAGCCCGAATTCGAGACGCTGGTGCGCGTGCATGAGCCGTTATCCGTGATGGACTTCATGGAGCAGGCCAGTTTCGACAAGAGCACCAGTGTGCACGATGCGTTGAATAAGATCAGCGCCGCCTCCAGCGGTGTGTTGGTATTGATGCACCAGGATGAGACGCCGCAGGCCTTGCTCGCACGTGCATTGGATGCGCCGGCCGAACATCACACCGCAAAGTGGGATCCCAAGAGCTACGGTATCGGCGCGCAAATATTGCGCGACGTCGGTGTGGGCAAGATGTGCCTCATTGCCACACCACGCAAGATGCCGAGCATGGCCGGCTTCGGATTGGAAGTCGTCAGTTACTGTTCTGCTAACGCGTCAGTCAAGTAAAGGGTAGTGGAATAGTAAGCAAGCGCGTTCCCCCACCCCAACCCTCCCCCGGAGGGAGAGGGGGAAAACGAATCGCTATGCGAAATTTATTATTTAGGGAATGACTATGAGAGAGATCGAAAAAAACCTGAACGGCAAAGGTATGCGCATCGGTATCGTGCAGAGCCGTTTCAATCCGACCGTTTGTGAAGGACTGCTGGCGTCTTGTTGCATGCAGCTGGTGAAGAGCGGCGTGAGTGAGGACGACATCACACTGGCGACCGTGCCCGGTGCGCTGGAGATACCGCTGGTGTTGCAGACGATGGCGCAGTCGGCAAGATTCGATGCGCTCATCGCATTAGGTGCCGTCATCCGTGGCGACACCTTCCATTTCGAGATCGTGTGCAACGAATCGGCGCGCGGTGTAGGCGAGGTGCAACTGCACAGCGGTGTTCCCGTCGCCAATGCGATCCTCACCACGGATACGGATGAGCAAGCCGAAGTGCGTATGAACATCAAAGGGGCAGAAGCTGCCTTGGTCGCCATCGAGATGGTGAACTTGCTTAAGGACATCGCATGAGCGAGAACAAGACGGTGACCCCCGCTAAGAGTCTGCGTCACCGCGCACGCGAATTGGCGATGCAAGGTGTGTATGAATGGCGCTTGTCTGAGAAACCTGCATCGTTGATCGAAAAAGCGACACTGGCAGAAAAGAGTATCGGTCGCTACGACTTGGAATTGTTCAGCCAATTGTTGCGCGGCGTGATCGAGCAGAACGAGAATCTGGCTGAGCAACTCGCACCGCACCTGGATCGTCCGGTCAAGGAGTTGAGCCCGGTGGAATTCTCCGTGCTGTTGTTGGGCGCTTATGAATTGATCCATCAACCTGAAGTGCCGTATCGCGTCGTCATCAACGAAGCGGTCGAACTTGCAAAGACCTTCGGCGGCAGTGATGGCCACAAGTTCGTCAACGGTGTGCTCGACAAACTGGCGGCGCAAGTGCGTGCAGCCGAAGTCAAAGCCAAGTAAGTAACCGATTCGGTTTTTGACGCATGTCGGAATTCGATCTCATTAAAAAACACTTCACCCGTCCCACTCCGAGTGCCGAATTAGGAGTGGGGGACGATGCTGCTTTGCTTTGTGTGTCAGACGGCAAAGAACTCGCCATCTCCACCGACATGCTGGTGAGCGGCACGCATTTTTCCCCTGATGCCGATCCCTTCCAATTGGGTTATAAGACGCTCGCGGTGAACCTTTCCGATCTGGCCGCGATGGGCGCTGTGCCGCGCTGGGCGACGCTGTCACTTTCTTTGCCCTTCGTTCAGGGCGGTGAAGCTTGCCCTGAACGCCCTCACCCTAACCCTGATGGAACTACTAGCCATTCGACTAAGCACGATAAAGCCGTGCAAGTCGCTGGTTATCTCCCGGCGGGAGAGGGGACAAACGAATCGCTGCGCGAAACTTCATTTACTGTGGACGAAGAATGGCTGCGCCGCTTCAGTGAAGGCTTCTTCGCCTTGGCAGACGACAACGGTGTCGAACTCATCGGAGGCGACACCACACGTGGCCCGCTCAATCTGTGCGTCACCATCATGGGCGAAGTGCCGCGCGGCAAAGCTTTGCGCCGCGATGGCGCAAAGGTGGGTGACGACGTCTGGGTATCGGGCAAGCTGGGGCAAGCGGCACTCGGCTTGGCGAACCTGCAAGGCAAGTTCAAATTCTATGGCGAGGTGCGCGACGAGTGCCTTAAGGCCTTACATCAGCCGCAACCGCGAGTGTCTTTGGGCTTGGCTTTGCGCGGCATCGCCAATAGCGCCGTCGACATCTCGGATGGATTGCTCGCCGACCTTGGCCACATATTAGAGCGCTCGAATGTCGGCGCTGAGTTGGATATCGAAGCGCTACCCATCGTGGATGACGGTGTAGAAAAAGAGGTCGCGCAACAATGTGCGCTGGCGGGGGGGGACGATTACGAACTCTGTTTCACTGCGCCTGAAAATCAGCACGATGTATTGATGGCGCTCGCCGAACAACTCAAATTCCCGCTCACACGCATCGGTCACATCAAGGCAGAACTTGGATGTGTGGTACGTGATGTCGAAGGCAAAGCGATGAAGATAGAGAAAGGCGGCTATGACCACTTTGCATAACGAATTGAGGTTCCGGCCGAGCTGGAAGTTCTTGTTCAGTCATCCCGCGCATCTGCTCTCGTTCGGTTTTGGCGCAGGTTTGGTGAAGAAGGGGCCGGGCACAGCGGGTACGCTGGTCGCCTTCCCCATGTATTGGTTCTTGGCCCCTCGTTTGAGCGATGCCATGTTCCTCTTCGTTCTCATCTGGGCGTTCGCCATCGGCGTGTGGGTATGCGGCATTACCGGCAAAGCCCTGGGTGTGGCCGATTACGGCGGCATCGTGTGGGA
>JBAYTV010000108.1:0-5939 GCA_041675405.1 Sideroxydans sp.
CACCGCGTTCCATCCCTGCCGAGCCCGCGAGAGCCAAACCCTTCATACTGTTTGGATCGAGGGATAAGGCTTTGTTGATGAGTTCGGTCGGTTTGCCGCGCAATGATTGGTTCTGCGCCATCGCTAGCGCATCGGCGTAGTCTGCCCATATCCATGCTTCATCAGAGATGTATTGGGTCAGATTCTCGTAGGCTTTGGCTGAATCTGCGAAACGCTCCGCTTCCATATAGGCGCGTGCCAATAGCAATATTGATTCACCGTCAGCAGGATTCGCCTCAACCTTTTGCTCCAAGGCGCTGATCGAAGCACTACCGCCTACCGCACCAACATCGCTCATTCCAGCGTGCGCTGCACGATCGGAGAATGCGTCCAAGTTTCCCACTTGGGTGTACACACCAACCGCGAATACTGGCAACAAGACAGATAAAACGATAGCCAATATCTTGTAGCGGCTATGTGCCGTCTCCACTTGGTCTGAAGTAGCATCTCCCACCTCTTCCAACACACGGCTTTGCAACTCGCTTCTCCCTTGTTCGTGCAGATCAGCCGAGAGCAGACCATTCTTCAAGTCAACATCCATCTCGTTGATCTGATCGCGCAGGATCTCAAGATTAGCCGCATCGCGCGCAATAGTATTGCTCTTTACCGTACCACGCCAAAGTGGAAAAACGATGAAGGGAACGGCGATGAACAACAACACCGCACAGATGATCCAGAATGCAGTCATTTGTTTTCTTCTTTCAGTAAATTGGCAGCGCGTGCTTGCGCTTCTGGTGTCAATGCGGACTCTTTTAGAGCTGATTCACGACGTTTGCGCAACTGAAAGAACAACGCGACGACACCAAGCAGCAACATTACGAAAGGTGCTGCCCATAGAGGCATAGTCTCTTTATCGACAGGAGGATCGAATAGCACAGACTTGCCGAAGCGCTCAACCAACATGTCCATAATCTCTTGGTCACTGGCGCCCGCTTTCATCTTGTCGCGCATGATCTGGCGTACATCGTTAGACCAGTCAGAATGCGAACTTGCAACAGCCTCACTTTGACACACGAGGCAGCGAACCTTCTCTGCCAAGTTAATCATGCGCCTTTCCATGACAGGATCATCCGCCAAGTCTCGCGCCTCACCCGCGCTGGCGAAGGTAGGCAATACCAACAGCAATGCGATCAGAAGATTTTTCATTTCTTGCTCAACTCCGTAACTAGCGGCAAGATACGGTCACGCAGATTTTGAGGGGTCACTGCACCGATCAGCTTGTATCTGATGATGCCTTCCTTGTCGATGACATAGGTTTCCGGAACACCATACACGCCATAATCGAAGCCGACTTTTCCGTCCGCATCGAATAGGGTGATCGCATAAGGATCGCCCGACTTGCGAAGCACGGCCATTCCGTCCTCGCGCTTATCTTTGTAGTTCAATCCCAACACGGGAACGATGTTCTTACTTGCCAGTTCCATCAGTACCGGATGTTCGTCTTTGCATGCACCGCACCACGATGCCCATACATTCAACAACCAGACTTGGCCTTTCATGTCTTGAGGGGAGAATTGCTTTTTTGTATCGTGCAAGAGTGGCAAATTGAAAGTCGGAGCCGACTTATTGATCAAAGGAGATGGCACTTCCCGCGGATCAAGGCTCAATCCGACATACAAAAATCCTGCCAGTACTAGAAAAACCACTAACGGTATCAATCGACGCATCATGCTGTCTGCTCCTTGCTTGGCTCTTCGATATTTTGCGCCCTGCGCCCTCTAATACGATAACGGCGATCACTGATCGCTACGATTCCGCCTAGTGCCATCAAGAAGCAACCTGCCCATATCCAATCGACAAAAGGCTTGATGTAGACACGTACCGCCCACGCATCGGTATCAGGGATCGGCTCCCCCAAGGATACATACAGGTCGCGCAACAATCCTGTGCGGATAGCGGCTTCGGTCATCGGCATACCGGAAGCATTGTATTGGCGCTTCTCTGGATTCAATTCGGTCACGAACTTGCCGTCTTTGCTCACGCTCACACGACCTTGCGCTGCCACATAGTTGGCCCCATTCACCTCAGTCACGCCATCGAAGCGGAACTCGTAACCGCCTGCCTGCACTATGTCGCCCACATCCATACGCACATCGCGCTCTGTCTCGTAGCCCTTCACCATAGTCACACCGATGATGAACACGGCGATACCGAGGTGCGCTAGTTGCATACCGTAATAGCTGCGTGTCGGTGTCTTAACGCGTTGTATCAAAGTGCCTTCGCTACCCATGCGACGACGCAGATCGAGTGCGCCCGTGATGATGAGCCAAGCGGCCAACAGTAGGCCTAGCGCAACCATGGATGTCCACTTGCCCAACACCAATGGCAACAACAGGGCGATGGCGATGCTGGCACCCAGTGCCCAACGGATACGTTGCCAGATGTCAGGCAGGCTCGCCTGCTTCCAACGTGCGATTGGGCCCAAACCCATCATCATCACCATCGGAATCATCAAGGGGACGAATACTGCATTGAAATAAGGTGCGCCGACGGACAACTTGCCGTAACCGAGCGCATCCATGAACAGGGGATACAAGGTACCCAAGAACACGGAGGCAGCTGCCACGGATAGCAAGACGTTGTTGGTCAGCAGCATGGTCTCGCGCGAGACCAACTCGAACTTACCACCCAGACCGATCTTAGGTGCACGCCACGCGAACAGCAACAGTGATGCACCGATGACGATGACCAAGAACGACAGGATGAAGACACCGCGCTTGGGATCGGTGGCGAAAGCATGTACCGATGTCAGCACGCCGGAACGAACCAAGAACGTACCCATCAAAGACAACGAGAATGCAGAGATAGCCAACAACATCGTCCAACTCTTGAATGCACCGCGCTTCTCAGTCACCGCGAGCGAGTGGATCAATGCTGTGCCAACCAGCCAAGGCATGAATGAGGCGTTTTCGACCGGGTCCCAGAACCACCAGCCGCCCCAACCCAATTCGTAATACGCCCACCAACTACCCAATGCGATACCGATGGTCATGAATACCCAAGCGACCGTCGTCCACGGGCGCGACCAACGCGCCCAGGTGGAATCCAGTTTGCCGCCCAACAGGGCAGACAAAGCGAAGGCGAAAGCGACCGAGAATCCGACATAGCCCATGTACAGCATCGGAGGATGGATCACCAAGCCGGGGTCTTGCAGCAAGGGGTTCAAATCACGTCCATCAATTGCCGCAGGAAACAGGCGATCAAAAGGATTGGAAGTGAACAACATGAACAGCAGGAAGCCGAGTGAGATCAGCCCCATCACGCCCAACACGCGCGCCACCATCTCTTGCGGCAAGTGTTTGCTGAACATCGCTACAGCCACTGTCCACAGGGTCAAGATGAATGCCCATAGCAATAGCGAACCTTCGTGTCCACCCCATACTGCGGCTACTCGATAGACTGTCGGCAATTGTGAGTTCGAATGCTGTGCCACATAGAGCACTGAAAAATCGTTGGCGATGAACGCATAGGTCAGACAGGCTATCGCGATGGCGACGAAGAAGAACTGCCCGAAAGCCAAGGTGCGCGCACTATCCATCCACACCACATTACCGCGTGCCGCACCAATGATGGGCAACACACCCTGAACAAGTGCGATAAAGAGTGCGACGACGAGCGTGAAATTACCGATCTCTGGAATCATTCTGGTGCTTTCAAAAATTATTTCGCGACGGGATATTCTGCGGATGAACCAGTGCCGGGTGATGCTTTGGCTGCTTCCGCTTTATTGATAGCATCGGTCGCCTCAGGCGGCATGTAGTTCTCATCGTGCTTGGCCAAGACCTCTTCGGCATGGAAGATCCCATCTGCCTCGATCTTGCCTTGCGCGACCACTCCTTTGCCTTCTTTGAACAGATCGGGAAGGATGCCTTTATAGACGACCCCCATCTTCTGTGCGGTATCGGTGATGTTGAAATGGACAGTCAAACCATCGTTCTGACGTTTGACGCTGCCCTCCTCGACCAGACCGCCGATGCGGAAGTTGCGGCCTTGCGGTGCTTCTTTGTTGAACACCTGCGTCGGTGTGAAATACAGACTCACGTTGTTCTTCAGCGCGAACAGCACCAATCCTACCGAGGCAGCGACCAAGGCCACTCCCAACACGATCCAGGTCAATCTCTTCTGTCTAGGTGTCATTACGCTTCTCCACTTTCATTCAACAATCTCAACTGACGCAATGCCAGTGTTCTGCGATGTCTCACCAACAATATCTCATCAATGAACACAAACAGCGCAACACCATACGAGCCCCACACATAGAAGCCATAACCATTCATGGCAAAGAATTCAGACCAATTCATCATTTTGTCTCCGCTAGTTCTTTGACCCACTGCGTGTTGGACTCACGCTCCAAGATGATGCTGCGCACCCTCGCCAAAGCGACCGCGATGACATACAACCAACAGGCGACCAAGACGGTGAACATGGATTGCTGCATCGCAACATGCATGCTGGTGCCGCTGAATTTGATGGACGAACCTTGATGCAAGGTGTTCCACCACTGCACCGAGTAATAGATGATGGGCACGTTCACCGAACCCACGATAGCCAACAAGGCACTGGCGCGGTCTGCACGACGCGGGTCTTCGATAGACGCTTGCAATGCGATGAAGCCCAGGTACAGGAACAGCAGGATCAATTCAGATGTCAGGCGCGCATCCCACACCCACCAAGCACCCCACATCGGTTTGCCCCACAGCGCGCCTGTCCACAAGGAGATGAACGCGAACAGCGCTCCGGTGGGTGCGAGTGCGGAAGCCATCATGGAGGACAAGCGTGTCTTGAAGATCAATCCCAATGCGGCGTATCCCGCCATGATGAGGTAGATGAACATGGAAAGGATGGACGCCGGCACATGGATGAACATGATGCGGTAAGCCTCGCTCTGCACCGCATCGGTGGGCGCAACGAAGAAGCCGATATACAGACCGACCGCGAACAGGATCGCCGCAGGCCAGGCAAAGAAGGGAATGAGTTTTCCTGCCAATCCGTAGAAGGTGGTGGGAGCCGAATATTTAAACCAGTTGATCGCCAATCTCATTACTCCATCGAAATACGCAACGCTTGCGCTGCGACAAAAGGGGTAAACACTAAAGCAAATAACAAGAACGCGCCCAACAATGACAAGTTGGAAACGGCATCCATACCGCTATTCACTGCTTCAACCGCACCCGTACCGAAGATCAGCACAGGGATACACAAGGGCAACACCAACAATGAAACCAATACACCACCGCCGCGCAGCCCCAAGGTCAGTGCCGCGCCGATCGCACCGATCATGCTCAGCACCGGCGTGCCCAACAACAACGCGAACATCAATACCCACAGCGCCTGCACCGACATATCGAACTGCAAACCCAGCACCGGCGCGATCAATACCAGCGGCAGTCCGGACAACATCCAATGCGCGATGATCTTACCCAGCACCATCATCGTCAGTGATTGCGGCGCGAGCATCATCTGCTCCAAGGTGCCGTCCAGATAATCCGCCGAGAACATTCGCGGCAAGGACAACATGGAAGCCAACAACGCTGCGACCCACAACACGCCTGCCGCCATCTTGCGCAACATGTCCGGCTCTGGCCCAACCCCCAAAGGGAACAGACTCACTACCATGACGAAGAATATCAGCGTTGTCAGCACATCAGTACGGCGGCGCATCGCCAACAACAGGTCGCGCCGTATCACCAAACTCAACAATCCGAATAGTGAAAGTTTATTCACGACAGCACCTCCGACACGTTACTGGCGCAGCCAGCTGATTGCGGGAGGAGGTGCGACGCTGTCATTACCTCACTCATCAGGTTCGCACGCATTGTCATGACAGCGCCAACTGTCTGGTCTGTACCCCTGCCACCTGCAAGGGTTGGTGCGTCGTAAAGATCACCATACCGCCTTTC
>JBAYTV010000109.1:0-5933 GCA_041675405.1 Sideroxydans sp.
CGGGATAGTGACACTTGAGATAGGCCGTCTGATACGCCACGACAGAATACGCTGCCGCGTGCGACTTGTTGAAGCCGTAACCCGCGAACTTCTCCATGGTGTCGAATATCTCGTTCGCTTTCTTCTCGTCGATGTTGTTCTTAGCCGCACCTGCAACGAAGATGCTGCGCTGCTGCGCCATCTCCTCGACATTCTTCTTGCCCATCGCGCGGCGCAGCATATCCGCACCGCCCAGCGTATAGCCCGCCACCACCTGCGCCGACTGCATCACCTGCTCTTGGTAAACCATGATGCCGTAAGTCGTGCCGACCACCTTCTCCAACAGCGGATGCGGCAGAATGACCTGCTCTTTTCCGTGTTTGCGGTTGATGTAATCAGGGATGAAGTCCATCGGGCCGGGTCGGTACAAGGCATTCAGGGCGATCAAGTCGTCGATGCAATCCGGCTTCGCCTTGACCAGCGTGTCCTTCATGCCGCGCGATTCGAACTGGAACACGGCCGTGGTGTTCGCGTTCTTGAAAATGGTGTCGTAGGTCTTCTTGTCGTCGAGCGGGATGGTGTCGATATTGAAGTTCTGCGCACCTTCGATGGTCGACTCTTTGATATAGCGCACTGCCCAATCGATGATGGTCAGCGTGCGCAGCCCCAGGAAGTCGAACTTCACCAGACCGACCGCTTCCACATCTTTCATGTCGTATTGGCTCACGGTGCTTTCGCTACCTTCAGCGCAATACAGCGGGCAGAAATCAGTGAGCTTACCCGGTGCGATCAACACACCACCCGCATGCATACCGACGTTGCGCGTCAGATCTTCCAGACGCTCACCCAGCTCCATCAACTCATCCACGCCGTCTTCATTGGCGATGATGGCGTTGAACTCCGGCTCCATCTCGCGCGCCTTCGCCAACGACACCGGCTTCACACCTTCCAGCGGCACCAGTTTGGAAAGTTTGTCGCACAACATGTAGGGAAAATCCAGCACACGCCCCACGTCACGGATCACCCCTTTCGATGCCATCGTGCCGAAGGTGGCGATCTGCGACACGTTCTGCTGACCGTATTTGTGGCGTACGTATTCGATCACGCGTTCGCGCCCGTCCTGACAGAAGTCCACGTCGAAGTCGGGCATGGACACACGTTCGGGATTGAGGAAACGCTCGAACAGCAGTTCGTAACGCAGTGGATCGAGGTCGGTGATGCCCAAGGAATACGCCACCAGCGAACCTGCACCGGAACCGCGCCCCGGCCCCACAGGTACGCCGTTGGGAAATTTTGCATCGCGGAAGGATTTTGCCCAGCGTATGAAATCGGCCACGATAAGGAAGTAGCCGGGAAACTTCATGTTGATGATGGTCTCCGTCTCGAACGCCAGACGCGCCTGATATTCCGCCATCTTGGCTGCGCGCTGCGCTGCGTCCGGATACAGATGCAACATGCGTTGTGTAAGCCCGCGCTGCGATTCGCTACGCAGAAAATCGTCCAGTGATTCGCCATTGGGCGTGGGGAAATCCGGCAGGTGCGGCTTGCCCAACTTGAGCGTCAGATTACAACGTTTGGCGATCTCGATACTGTTCTGCAACGCTGCGGGCAGATCGGCGAACAGCTCCGCCATCTCTGCCTGTGTCTTGAAATACTGTTGCGCGGTGAATTGCTTCACACGACGCTTGTCGTTCAGCACATAACCTTCGGCGATGCACACGCGCGCCTCGTGCGCTTTGAAATCATCGCGCGCAAGGAACTGCACCGGGTGTGTGGCAACTACGGGCAGTTCTAGCTCGGAGGCCAGCTTCACCGTCTCGCGCAGTATCGCCTCTTCACGTGGCGCGCCATAACGTTGCACCTCCAGATAGAAACGATTCGGGAACAGTTGCGCATACTCCTGTGCCGTCATCAACGCTGCACCCGCACTGCCGTTGGCCAACGCCATACCGACCTCACCCATGTGTGCACCAGACAACGCAAGCAGTCCTTCCGTGCCCTCACGCAACCATTGCTTGCGAATCTCAGGCCGACCGCGATATTGATTCTCCAGATAGGCACGAGTGATCAGCTCGCACAGGCGCAGATAACCGGCATGGGATTGGCACAATAAAAGGAGGCGGTAGGGCTGGTCGCGCGCAGCATCGTTGCTCACGAACACATCACAACCGATGACTGGCTTGATGCCCGCACCGCGCGCCTCTTTGTAGAACTTGACTAAGCCGAACACATTGGACAGGTCGGTGAGCGCCAACGCCGGCATGGAATCCGCCTTCGCCGCGACTACAGCTTCGCTTATGCGCACGATGCCATCGGCGATGGAATATTCGCTATGAAGACGCAGATGGACGAAGGAAGGCTGAACCATGATCGATGACAAGAAATTCAGGGGCAGATTTTACACCTGCCCCTCGTGACGTATTCCGAATATCGAATAAAAAACCGCCCACACAGGGCGATTTTTCTGTTTGGCGGAGAGGGAGGGATTCGAACCCTCGATACCTTGCGGTATGCCTGATTTCGAGTCAGGTACATTCGACCACTCTGCCACCTCTCCAGATGACTATATTACTGAACAACTATGCCTGATTTGGCTACTACCGCCTCTCCGAGACTCGATTCGCTTTAGGCACAACGTGTTGCGTGCAGCCTATCGCGAAGGGCGCGCATTTTACCAGCAACATCGGAATTTCGGGCAGAATGATCACATGTGGAATCTACTTCCTCTGCGACTCGCTGTCGTGATCGGCCTCTGTGCTTGGGGGGTGATCAAACTCATGTCAGCGCACCCTTTGCCTGATTGGCGTCAGGGTGAGTTAGTCATCGTCGTTCCCAATGTGGAGATGGAAACGGACACCGCGTTCGAGACCGATCTGGCAGAACTGTTCGCCCAACGCCTCAAAGTAAAGATACGCCTGCTGCACCAAACCACCGATGAGGCGGTCACCAGTCTGAACGAGGAACGCGCCCATCTGGCAACGGGTATCCGCGCCAATTCGCATCGCTCCTTGCGCTACAGCAAGAACTATCAATCGCTCGATGAACGCATCGTTTGCAACAACGATTCCCCCAGGCATATGGACGATGTCTACACGCATCTGATCGCGGTGGCGACTGGCTCGGCACAAGAAGCCGCGCTGCGCATCGTGCGTGATAAGTACGATGAACTAACGTGGGAATCACGCAAGGGCAGTTCGCCCATCGAGTTGCTGCAAGAAGTGGCCGAAGCCAACTTGGAATGCACGATAGCCAACGAGGAGCAGATCGCCAGCATGCGCAACCATTACCCCGACTTGAGCTCCCGCCTTAGTCTTAAATCCCCCTCACAGATGAGCTGGGCGATCAGCACCGATGGCGACGTGACCTTATTGGCAGAGGTCGATCGGTTCATGGATGAGATCAAGCAAGACAACACACTGCGACACATGATCGACCGCCACTACGGACACAACGAACGTCTGGGTACTGTCGACACCGAGACCTTTATCGCCCACGCGCAATCGAAGTTGCCGCACTACCGCCAGTGGTTCGAAGATGCGGCAGACCTGACCGGATTGGATTGGAGACTGATCGCCGCACTCGCTTACCGCGAATCGCGCTGGGATCCGAACGCCACCTCGTTTACCAATGTGCGCGGCATGATGATGCTCACCGAAGATACCGCCGACCGCATGGGCGTGGATAACCGTCTGGATGCACAGACCAGCATCATGGCGGGCGCACGCTATCTGCAACTGCTGAAGGAACAACTTCCTCTGCGCATCCCGGAGGAAGAGCGCCTGTGGTTGGCCTTGGCCGCATACAACCAAGGCATGGGGCACTTGGAAGATGCGCGCGTCATCGCGATACGCTCCGGCTTGAATCCCGATGTGTGGTCAGATGTGAAACGCGTGATGCCTTTGCTGTCGCGTGAAGAGCACTACGTGAATACAAAATATGGAAAGGCACGCGGCGGAGAAGCGGTCATCCATGTGGAGACGGTGCGCCTCTACCACGACATGCTGAAACGTTTAGATAGCCAGCATGCCTTGGGCTACACCCCGCAGGCACTGCAACGCGGATTCATGGGATTGTTCCAAAGCAAACTCGGCCTGCAACCACCAAAAATATGAGGGGCATCTGACTTTTGCATGGGTTAAGACCAGATTAGCCAGTAGTTGAAAAAGGGGCTCACCAAGGGTTCCCCCACCCTAATCCCTCCCCCGGTGGGAGAGGGACTACACCCCAAGCCTCACCGCTCTAGCTCCCTCTCCCACCGGGGGAGGGCTGGGGTGGGGGAACCCTCTATATTCTCCGCCCACAAGCAGGTACGCAGCAGACTCTGCTTAGTTGCCCATGCGATACTCGGATGAACCAAAAATGATTCACTTTGCGCCGTAAGTCTGGCGCGCCCACTCCACTGTCGCACGTGCGGCCTCGTCATCCCGTATCGGCTTCATCGAAAAACGTGCGCGAAAGCGACTATCGTCCACGATGAAGGCTTCGTCCCACTGATAGGCCATCTCTTTCATCTCACGCACCATCGGCACGAACAAAGCGAGCAGGTTCATGATCCAGCGCGGCATCATGTTGAGCGGGATGGTGTGACCGACGGCAGGTTCGAAACGACGCACCATCTCACGCGTGGTCACCGCAGGCTGGCAGGGCAACATCCACAGCGATTGGCCACCGAGTTGTTCGTCTGACGCACAACCTAGCGTAGCCAGACCGTGAGCCACATCGGGGATGTAGTGGTAAGTGTGGAGAGTATCGGTATTGCCCAACGACATACCCGCCTTGCGTGCCAACACCGGCTTCCAGAAATATTCACCGAACATGGTGAGCGCCCCTCGTGGGCCGTAGAAATCCGCCGCACGACCGCACACCGCACGCACTTCACCGCTACGTTGCGCCTCGAACAATCGCTCGGCGACCTTCGCACGTATCGCACCTTTCTTGCTGCATGGATTCACAGGGGTGTCTTCGTTCATCGGCTTGCCGCCCGTGCGGCCTAGCATGTAGAGGTTGTCTAACACGACGAGTCGCGCGCCGACCTTGCTCGCTGCCGCGATGAGGTTGTCCATATAGCGCGGCAACATGGCGGCCCACAGCTTGGTGTCATACGCCGGGTTCATGCAGTGATAGACCACGCTCGCGCCGACACAGGCCTCGTGACAAAAAGACTCCCTGGTCGCATCGCCCAACATCGTCTCCGCATCTGCGGGAACATCGCCCAGGCTACGCTTCACCACACGCACACGTTTGCCTGCCTCGAGAAGTTTCTGCGCCAACGGATGACCGACCTGACCAGAACCGAACACTACATGCAATTCTGTATCCATTCTTTCCTAACACCACTGGATTCCCGCCTGCGCGGGAATGACGGCACATTAGATAGCGTTGATGGAGGTCAATCCGCCCATGTATGGACGCAGGATTTCAGGCACTTTGACGCTGCCATCGGCTTGCTGATAATTCTCAAGAACGGCAACCAAGGTACGTCCCACGGCGAGACCAGAGCCATTCAGTGTGTGCAGCAACTCCGGCTTGCCTGCTGCGTTGCGGAAGCGTGCTTGCATACGGCGCGCTTGGAACGCTTCGAAGTTGGAGCAGGAAGATATCTCACGGTAGGTGTTCTGCGCGGGCAGCCACACTTCGATGTCGTAGGTGGTCGCCGAGGAGAAGCCCATGTCGCCCGTGCACAGCTTCACCACACGGTATGGCAATCCCAGTGCTTTGAGGATGGTCTCGGCATGGCCGAGCAGACCTTCCAGTGCTTCGTAGGACTTCTCTGGGTGCACCATCTGCACCAGCTCCACCTTCTCGAACTGATGCTGACGGATCATGCCGCGCGTGTCGCGGCCATAAGAACCTGCCTCACTGCGGAAGCACGGTGTGTGGGCCACGTACTTCATCGGCAGTTTTTCCAATGGAGTGATTGTGTCGCGCACCATATTGGTCACGGGCACTTCAGC
>JBAYTV010000110.1:0-5876 GCA_041675405.1 Sideroxydans sp.
GCAAGGCTTACCGCTTAAGCACAGCATGCACCTCGCGCTGGGAACAAGCATGGCTGTCATCCTATTCACCGCCTTGGCGAGCCTGCGCAAACATCACCAACACGGCGCAGTCGATTGGCAGGTGTTGCGCAACATCACGCCGGGAGTCTTATTCGGGACTGCACTGGGCGCCACCTCCGCCGCACTGGTGTCGCCGCATTTCTTGATGGTGTTTTTCGCACTGTTCGTTTATTTCGCAGCAACGCAGATATTGCTGGATCTCAAACCGCATGCTGAACGTGAATTGCCGAATGCGGCAGGAATGAGCCTGTTCGGCGCATTCACCGGATGGTTGAGTAGCTTGGTCTCTATCGGCGGTGGGACGGTGGTCATCCCATTCTTGGTCTGGTGCAATGTACCCTTGCGGCGCGCGATCGGCACGGCCTCAGCCATTGGATTCCCTATCGCGGTCGGCGGCACTATCGGTTACATCCTGATTGGTTCGCACATCCAAGCGCTACCCGAACTTCATCTCGGCTTCGTCTACTTGCCCGCTTTGTTCTGGGCAGCTCTCGCCAGCGTCTTCACAGCGCCACTTGGCGCCCAAACGGCTCACCGCATCAATGTATCATTGTTGCGAAAATGGTTTGCCATCCTTCTTCTGGCCTTGGCGACCAAGTTGCTACTCAAGGCTATTGCTTAGCTGCCACTTCTCTATCCAGCTCGCCGCTGGCAAGCTTCACCTCATATTCGTTGAGTGCGGATTTCACTTTGCCGCTCAACACATAGAGACCGATCAGATTGGGAAAGGCCATCGATAGTACCAACAAGTCAGTAAAGTCCACCAAGTTGGCCGCACTCACCACCGATGCAATCACGACGAAGCCGATGAAGATCGCCTTGTACAACATCGAGTAACGTTCACCGAACACATAAACCCAGCAACGTTCACCGTAATATGACCAAGAGATGGCCGTGCTGTAGGCAAACAGCACGACAGACAGCGCGAGGATGGCGGGGAACCAATCCGAGACGGTGGCGAACGCCATCGAGGTGAGTGTGGCACCTTGGCTCGCTGCACGGATAGCCTCATATTCAGGCGCGTTGTATACCCCAGTGATAACGATGACCAATGCAGTCATCGTGCAGATCACCACGGTATCGATGAAAGGCTCATACAAGGCCACCAGACCTTGTTGCACAGGATATCTCACCGATGCAGTGGAGTGTGCAATGGCGGCAGAACCCAATCCTGCCTCAGAAGAAAACACAGCACGTTTGAACCCCTGCACGATCACACCGACCATGCCGCCAGCGACAGCAATGGGAGAGAATGCCTCGGTCACGATCTTCGCCAACGCATCCGGAATGAGAGGCGCATTACTGCCGATGATCCAGATACATGCGCCGACATAGATGATGACCATGGTCGGCACCTCGGCTTCCGCCACATGCGCGATGCGGCGCAGACCGCCGATGATGACCAGACCCACTGCCACTGCCATGAGCAAACCGTAAGCGATGGGGAATTCTTTGAAGAAGGGGATCTGCGCTTGCACCGCACCCATCGACTGACTGACTTGAAAAGCGCTCCCCGCACCGAACGAGCCGAAGATGGTGAAGATGGCAAACATGATCGCCAGCGTCTTACCCAACCTAGGCGCGCCTTTCTCGGCAAGACCTATAGATAGATATTCCATCGCACCGCCCATGATGCGACCATCCGGGCGAACTCGACGGTACATCTGCGCGAGGCTGGCTTCAGTGAATTTGGTGGTCATGCCCAAGAAGCCCGCGACGATCATCCAGAACGTTGCCCCTGGCCCACCGATGGAGATAGCGATGGCGACTCCTGCGATATTTCCCAAGCCTACTGTCGCCGACAATGCAGTGGACAATGCTTGGAATGGGGATACTTCACCTTGGTCGTCAACGGTACGATATCTGCCGCGAATCACCCGATAGGCATGACGCATCATGCGCAAGTTCACAAAGCTGAAGCGGATCGTCAGGAACACCGCCGCCACGATCAACCAAGCCACGATAAAGGGCATCTTGGCTTCGCCCGGGAACACATCGTAGAAGATCACTTGAGCCAAGTAGCCGTTGATGGTGCCGAACACCGCGTCCAAACCTGATTCGGCGGCATGTGCCGTCAAAGGAGTCAATGCGCATACCAACCACGCCACTGCGTATCGAATCTTCATGCCCAATCCCCTGAAATATTTAGTGATGGCCGCGATTATAACCAGCTGCTTGCTGGGCAGGCGGCTGCTAACATGAGGGCAACAAAAAAGCCGGCTTGTGCCGGCTTCATTGTTTGTTACCTAGACTAAATTACAGGCCTTTGATGAAGGCGATCATTTCAGCCATGTCTGCATCGCTAACTTTTGGATTAGCTGGCATTGGCATAGAGCCCCAAGCACCGCTACCACCCTTTTTGATCTTGGTTACAACGCCATCCCAAGCTGCTGCATTGCCCTTGTACTTGTCGGCAACCGCCTTCCAAGCTGGGCCAACCACCTTCTTGTCGATTGCGTGGCAAGCGGTGCAGTTGTTCTTCTTAGCAACTGCTGGCATGTCAGCAGCCATTGCGGAACCAGCGGCCATCAGGCCTGCTGCTACGATCATGCTTGTAACGATAGATTTCATGTTCTCTCCATTTCTAGGTTTTACTTCATTCACAACGAGCGAAGTGTTGACTCCGGCCGCATTCTAAACAACCCCGCATGAATTACAAACAGTAAGCGGTGAGCCAGTAACGCCATTCCGCAGAACTGGTTGACGAGCTATTTCAAGTTCAGGATAAACCTTGCTAACAAGATGCGTTCTTCTGCAGTGACCTGGGGTTGGGGGGGCATCGCCATGCTACCCCATGCACCACTACCTCCCTTGCCGATCCTGGCTTCCATGCGGGCTTGAGCTCCCGCATCGCCACGATACTTCGCCGCAACGTCCTTCCAAGCAGGACCAACGACTTTTTTATCAACCATGTGGCAAGCAAAACAATTTCGTTTCTTGGCCAATGCGATAGTGTCAGCATCAGAGACGGTTGCAGTCACGACTTTTGGGGCGACTGGTGCAGTAGGAGCATCAGGTTTCGCAACGACAGGTGGAGTGACTGGCTTCGAAATGACGACAGGCACAACAACGGTTTGCGGTATGGCCACTACGACCGGCTTGGGCGCTACCGCAGGAGTAGGCGCCACGACCACTGGTGACTGAGTCACAACCACGACTGCTGGTTCGATCGGATTCACAGCCACAGACTCAGTCACAGGTGCTGTAGCGGGTGCTGCGATCGGCGCGACTGCCGGTGCTGACACAGGCGCAACTGCAACCTCTTCAGCTTGGCAAGCCGACAAAGCCAGCGCAGCCATGACTAACGATAATTGACGGTTCATCTATGATTTCTCCTGTTTTAAACTTAACAAGTTGTTTCTTCCTGTTCCAACCAAGCCAGCAGATACGCCCATTGCTCTAATTCGCGGTGAGCCACCGACGGCGGCAGGTCGAACAAGGTCTTACCTTCGAATCCGGCATTCACATAGGCCTGTGTTTCGCGCAAGTACGCCAACACAGGCAGGTCAAGGCCTTTCAGGAACTGCTCCAGTGTCAACGCCGCACGCGTACGCGGATCCATGCGCATGCCGACGACGCCGACCGCCACCTTGCCTTTGCGCACTATCTTTTCATGGTGTAAAGCTTGGAGGAATTCGTGACTCGCCTGGATATCGAAGGCAGATGGTGCGATAGGCACAATGACGCGATGAACCAGTTTCAGCGCATGCTCCAAGTTCTTTCCATGCAATCCGGCGGGTGAGTCGATCACCAACCAATCGAGCGGTGAGTCTCTCACCACATCGGACTGCATCAACTCGATACTTGGTAAATTACGCGGGCGCCCCGCCAACCATTGAGTCGATGACTTCTGCCTGTCCAGATCAAGGATGGCGACACGTTGTCCGCGCAAGGCGAGATAACCCGCGATGTTAGTGGAAAGTGTGCTCTTTCCGCTGCCACCTTTAGGATTCGCAATCAGTATTGCTTTCACGATATCGCCTCCTTGAACCACCGATGAATGTTACTTATCTTCCACTTGGGACACATCACGCACAGCACCTTTATCAGCGGAGGTGACCATCGCCGCATAGGCACGAAGTGCCGCTGATATCTTGCGTGGTCGCTCTGAAGATGGCTTCCAACCCTGCTTGCCTTGCGCATCCATCGCAGCGCGACGCTGCGCCATCTCGGCATCGGGAATCATCAGATTGATGCTGCGATTCGGAATATCGATCTCGATGCGATCACCTTCCCGTACCAAGCCGATGGCCCCACCGCTCGCCGCTTCGGGTGACACATGACCGATGCTCAAACCCGATGTGCCCCCCGAGAAACGGCCATCGGTGAGCAAGGCGCAAGCTTTGCCCAACCCCTTCGATTTCAGATAGGAGGTCGGATACAACATCTCTTGCATCCCCGGCCCGCCTTTCGGGCCTTCATAGCGAATGACGACCACATCGCCTGCGACGATCTGATCTGCAAGGATGCCAGCTGTGGCTGCATCTTGACTCTCGAACACGCGCGCGCGTCCGCTGAACTTCAAGATGCTGTCGTCCACCCCCGCCGTCTTCACGATGCAACCATCCAACGCGATGTTGCCGTGCAACACGGCTAATCCGCCGTCTTTGGAGTGGGCATGTGCGTTGTCTCGGATGCAACCCGTAGCCCGATCAGTATCCAGCTCGGGATAAAACATGGATTGGGAAAATGCAATCGTGGTGACGACACCGCCCGGTGCGGCGCGGAAAAATTTCCGCGCTTCTTCGTTAGTTGTCTGCGCGATATCCCACTGCTTCAAGCCTTCGCGTAAGGTCTTGCTGTGTACTGTGCTGACTTCGCCGTGCAAAAGACCAGCGCGATCCAACTCTCCCAAAATAGCTGCGATTCCGCCCGCACGATGCACATCTTCCAAGTGATATTCGGATGATGGCGCGACCTTACACAAGGTCGGCACGTGACGTGACAAGCGGTCCATATCCTTCATGGTGAAGTCCACCCCCGCCTCGCGCGCGATGGCTAACAGGTGCAACACGGTATTGGTCGAGCCGCCCATGGCGATATCCAGCGTCATCGCGTTCTCGAAAGCATCGAAGGTGGCGATGTTGCGTGGCAACACCGAGGCATCGTCCTGCTCGTAATAACGCTTGCACAACTCGACGATGGTGCGGCCAGCACGCAAGAAAAGTTGTTTGCGCTCGGCATGCGTCGCCACCAGCGAACCGTTGCCCGGCAGACTCAAACCCAGTGCTTCTGTAAGGCAGTTCATCGAATTCGCGGTGAACATGCCAGAGCAGGAACCGCAGGTCGGGCAGGCGGAACGTTCGATCGTATCCACATCCGCATCACTCACGTGACTATCCGCCGCAGCCACCATCGCATCCACCAGATCCAGACCGACGACTTTACCTTGCAAGGTCGCCTTGCCCGCCTCCATCGGCCCTCCGGAGACGAACACCACGGGAATGTTCAAGCGCATCGCTGCCATCAACATGCCCGGCGTGATCTTGTCGCAATTGGAGATACACACCAGCGCATCGGCACAGTGCGCATTGCACATGTATTCAACAGAGTCAGCGATAAGATCGCGTGATGGCAAGGAATACAACATGCCGTCATGCCCCATGGCGATGCCGTCATCCACCGCGATGGTGTTGAATTCCTTGGCGATGCCGCCCGCCTTCTCGATCTCGCGCGCCACCATCTGCCCCAGATCTTTGAGGTGAACGTGGCCCGGCACTATCTCACAAAAGCTGTTGGCAATACCGATGAAGGGCTTATTTATATCGGCATCAGTCAATCCGCAGGCATGAAGCAAACCCCTGTGCGGCGCCCGC
>JBAYTV010000111.1:0-5841 GCA_041675405.1 Sideroxydans sp.
ACAGCCTGCCCTCGAATGATTTTGTCGGGGGCGGGTATGACGGATTCTAGATTTTCAAATTCTCTCTCAGCTTCGCGGCGTGGCGCAATAAGGCGCGAGCCAAAGTCAGTTTGTCGGTGCGAGGAAGTGCATGCTCACCCGCATCGTCGAACAGCACCAATTCGTTGTCATCGCTACCGATGGCGTTCTGCGCCAAGTTTGCAGCCAGCAATGGGATGTTCTTCTTCTTGCGTTTCTCCGTCGCGTGTTCGCGCAGTTTCTCGCTCTCTGCGGCAAAGCCCACGCAGAATGGCGGCTTCGGCAGGTTGGCGACGTAGGCGAGGATGTCGGGATTGGGTGTCAGTTCCAACGTCAGCGTGGTGTCACTCTTCTTGATCTTTTGCTCACTGGGCTGCGTCACACGGTAATCGGCGACCGCGGCCACGGCGATGAACATATCCGCAGTGGAGACGTGCTGCTTCACCGCATCGAGCATCTCCGCCGCGCTGGTGACATCTATTCTTTGTGTGCCATTCGGCTGGGCGAGTGCGGTCGGTCCTGAGACTAGAGTGACTTCTGCCCCTAACTCGGCTGCCGCTTGGGCGATGGCATAGCCCATCTTGCCGCTGCTACGGTTGGTGATACCACGCACCGCATCGATAGCTTCGTAGGTCGGCCCGGCCGTGATGAGTACCTTCACACCGCTTAATTCATTCCCGCCAATCTGTCCCCTCTCCCCACGGGGGAGGGTTAGGGTGGGGGAACCTGCGTTCAGTGAATCGCTGCTCTGTAATAGAGCAGCCACATCCCGCGCTAACGCTTCCGCCTCCAGCATGCGCCCCATTCCCTCTTCGCCACACGCTTGCATGCCGCTGGTTGGACCGAGCAGGGTGACACCATCTGCCAGCAGGCGTTGCACATTGCGTTGTGTCGCCGCATTCGCCCACATCTGTTTGTTCATGGCAGGTGCGACCAGCAAAGGGCGGTCGCGCGCGAGACATAAGGTGGAGAGCAGATCGCCCGCCAGTCCATGTGCCAGCTTGGCGATGAAGTCGGCGGTGGCGGGGGCGATGACGATGGCATCAGCCACGCGGCTGGATTGGATGTGCGCCATGCCTTTGTCGTCCTGCCACTGGTCTAACAGGACGGGATTGCCAGTGAGGGCTTGCATGGTGGCGGGTGTGATGAAATGCGTCGCCGCTTCTGTCATCACGACTTGCACAGTGATCCCTTGTTTCACCAGCAGGCGCGCCAATTCCGCTGCCTTATAGGCCGCGATGCCGCCGGTGATTCCAAGCACGATGCGTTTTGTCGGGGCTGTAACCATAGTGGCGCGCATCTTAGCAAGAAAGTGCGCGCCATGGCGCATGGCGCGTTCGGCGGCCTAGGTATAGATAGATATATAGACCAAAAGGCATATTGACGTAGCACGGGTGGGTGGATAGGGTGCGGCAGTTACCTAATTAAAGTGTCGCCATGCGAGAAGACAAATCGAACCTGAGCCCTTCGGCTGCGGGGAAAGATACCGGGACTCCCAAGAAAGTAGCGCGTAAGACACGTATTGTCGGCGTCGATCCACAAGATTTTGCACCCAGCCTGTTGCGCATCCAGTCGCAGCCACCCGCGCCTTTTGCACGTGCTACCTTGCACACTTTATTCATCCTGTTGTGCGCACTCCTCTTGTGGGCAGCATTCGGCAAACTGGATGTCGTCGCCACCGCTGAAGGCAAACTCATCCCGCAGACCTACGTCAAGATCGTCCAGCCCTTCGAGCAAGGCCTTATCAGCGAGATATTGGTTGCCGAAGGACAGCACGTAGAAGCAGGGCAGGTGCTCATGCGTCTGGACACCACCATGTCCGATGCCGACGGCAAAGCCATCAATTCAGACTATCTCGTCAAACAGATCACCCTGCGCCGCATCGATGCCGAACTGAGTGACCGAACCGACTTCAAGCGTGACCCAGCAGATCCCGAGCCGCTCTACAACAAAGCCCTCGCCCAATACAAAGCCAATCGTGTGTCTTATCACACTGCGCTAGCAGAAGAACATAGCGTGCGCGACAAAGCGCAAAGCGATCTAGCCGCTGCCCAACAAGCCCGCACCAAACTCATCGAAGTCCTGCCGCATTACCGCGAACAAGCCAAAGCCTTTACCGAACTTGCCAAAGATGGCTACGTCAGCAAACTGCAAGCCACTGACAACACGCTGCAAAGCAGCTTGTTGCGGTGCAGCCTCACATCGGCACAGCCGATGTTATGGCGGAGCCACAAAGAACGCGAACTTATCGAAAAAGAACAAGACCTCAAGACCCAAGAACACATCATCGCCAGTGCCCGCGCCACACTCACCTCATCCAGCCGCAAACTGGAACAGATCAGCGCCGACTACCGCCAACGCCTGCAAGCGGAACGTGCCGACATCAGCGTCAACACGCCGGATCGCGGCTTGTTTCGGCGTAGGCTAACCTTTAGGTTAAGCCGCGCCAGCGGCGGCCGTAGCCACAAACTCGACAAGACCCAAGCCGAAGTCACCAAGCAGGAATACCGCAACGGCCTGTTAGAACTCAAAGCCCCACAAGACGGCATCATCAAAGACGTCGCCACCCACACCATCGGCACTGTCATCAGTCCCGGCACCATCTTGATGACCCTCGTGCCCAAAGACGAGATACTGAGAGCGGAAGTATGGGTCTCCAATGAAGACGTAGGCTTCATCCATCAAGGTGATTTCACCAAGATCAAATTCGCCTCCTACCAATTCCAGAAATACGGCATGGTCGATGGACAAGTCGCACATCTTTCTGCTGATGCCACGGACAACACACAACAAGGTGCAGGCTCATCTGCACCGCCCACTGCCAAATCACCCAATGGACAACCGTATTCCTATCGCGCACTGGTTGATCTTAAAGCACAAGAACTCATCGTTGACGGCATCAAACACACATTGAGTCCCGGCATGCAGGTCACGGCGGAGATACACCTTGGTACGAGAACTATCTTTGAATACCTGCTGTCGCCGGTGATGAAGGCGTTTCAGGAAGCGGGGAGGGAGAGATGAGATTGAATGGATATGACAACTTGGAAGGAATCGGCATGAGCAAGCAAAACGGAATGTTGAAGCGTCTCACACAACTGGGATTGATCTTGATGATGGGGGTGGTCATGAGTGCAAATGCGGGCTGGTTCGGATTCGGCGGCGATAGCTGGAAGGAAGAAGTGCTGCTGCATGATGGCAGCAAGATCATCGTTAAACGTTCTCAAAGTTATGGCGGGCGCAGTGAGGTCGGACAGGGCGGGCCAATCAAGGAACACACCGTTTCATTCACGTTGCCCAACTCGAACAAGACGATCAAATGGACGAGCGAGTACAGCGAAGATGTGGGGCGTGCCAATTTCAACCTGCTGGCGCTGCACATCCTCAACGGTACGTCTTACGTTGTTGCTGATCCCAACCTGTGCTTGTCCTACAACAAATGGGGACGACCCAATCCGCCTTACGTCCTGTTCAAACACGACGGCAAGGCGTGGCAGCGCATCCAGATGAGTGAGTTGCCGCTTGAGTTCAAAACCATCAACGTTTCACTTGATATCCGTGGGCGGCAGGTTGAAGAACTGGTCGAGATGGGCAAGGTGTCTGCCGAGCAAATTAAACAGCGCAACGCCCATACGGAGATACCCCAACACAAAACCATCCTGCGGGAGGCGTGGCAGCAAGAACGGTTAAATCAAATGTGTCCGCAATACTCTAGCGGTCCTAAAGCCCCTATCCCAGTTCAGCCAAAGGCTTTACAGAAATAAAATTGATTGCAACAGCTCAATCAAATAATTTAAGGGGAAATAATCATGACTACAGCAACAACTATTGACTACGCATTGATGGCAGGCGCTTCCTATGAAAATAATCGAATAATAGGGGACAGACCACGGTTTTTGCCTCTCTGTTAGACTCGCCCCTCTAGTTTGCAGTCGAGGTTATCTATGCCGCGCCGCGCTCGTATTGCTTTACCCAATGTCCCGATCCATCTGATTCAACGCGGCAATAATCGTCAGCCCTGTTTTTTTGCCGAGGAGGACTATCGTCGCTATTTGGATTGGTTGGCTGAATACGCATTCAAGTTGCGCTGTCAGGTACATGCTTAATATGTTGATGACTAATCATGTCCATCTGTTGATCTCTAGCGACCGTGCCGGTGCGGGTGGTGCTTTGATGAAGTTGTTGGGGCAGCGATACGTGCAGTATGTGAATCGGGTTTATCGGCGTAGCGGTACATTGTGGGAAGGGCGTTTTCGATCATGCTTGGTGCAAGAAGAAGATTACCTCTTGGGTTGCCAGCGTTATATCGAGATGAATCCGGTGCGGGCAAACATGGTGGCTCATCCTGCCGACTACAAATGGTCTAGTTATCGCGCCAACGCGCAGGGTGAACGCAATGCTTTGGTGCAGTCACATGCGCTGTATGAGGCATTGGAGAGTGATGAGATTTCCCGGCAAGCGGCATATCGGGAATTGTTTCGATATGAGTTGGAGCCTGGTTTGGTGGATGAAATACGCAGAGCGACTAACGGAAATTTTGTGCTGGGTAGTGGACGATTCGCCGCCGAAGTTTCGTCGATGATTGGTCGCCGGGCTATACCAGGGCAATCGGGCAGGCCTCGCAAGGTTGATGATCCAGAATCGGGATCGCTTGAATTGGAATGAGGAAAAACCGTGGTCTGTCCCCGGTTTCCCCTTTTGCGAAGTCCTGTGCATTTCAAAGAAGAGCGAGGTGCAACATGAGTATCACTGACTGGCCTGCCGGGGAACGCCCACGCGAAAAGTTGTTAGAACGCGGTGCCGCTGCGTTGTCCGATGCCGAATTGCTGGCCATCTTCTTGCGTACTGGGGTGGTGGGCAAAAGTGCGGTCGATCTGGCGCGGGAGTTACTCGCCCGATTTGGCAGTCTCACGCAGATGTTTGCGGCGAGCGAGATGGAGTTTTGCGCCATTCATGGCATGGGGCAGGCCAAATTCGTGCAGTTGCAGGCGGTGCTAGAGATGTCGCGGCGCGCGCTACAAGAAGAGATGCGGTCGGGCGATGCGCTGAATTCGCCGCGTGCCGTGCGCGAATATCTGCAACTGTTGTTGCGTGCCAAGCCGCAGGAGGTGTTCGTGGCGCTCTTTCTGGATGCGCAGCATCGGGTGACGGCTACGGAGGAGTTGTTCCAAGGGACGCTGACGCAAACCAGCGTCTATCCGCGCGAGGTGGTGAAGCGGGCTTTGCATCACAATGCGGCGGCTGTGATCTTTGCGCACAACCATCCGTCCGGGGTGGCGGAGCCCAGCCAATCAGACCAGTTATTGACCGATGCTTTGAAGCAGGCACTCGCTTTGGTGGATGTGCGGGTGCTGGATCATTTCATCGTGGCAGGCGCGGGCTGCCTGTCGTTTGCGGAGAAAGGCTTGTTGTAAGTAGCAGTTATTCGATTTTTAGCGTCGATTCGGATGTGATTTCACCCCTTTACCTATTTTCCCTTTGACAGGCTAGGTCGTTCTATGGATAATCGCGCGCTCTTTTTGGAGGGGTGGCCGAGTGGTTAAAGGCATCAGACTGTAAATCTGACCTCTTAGAGTACGAAGGTTCGAATCCTTCCCCCTCCACCAGAATTATTTAGCAGTTTGCTGTTGTATCAAGTGGGCTGGTGCAGGTAGTTGTGCGGGTGTAGCTCAATGGTAGAGCTGAAGCCTTCCAAGCTTATGACGAGGGTTCGATTCCCTTCACCCGCTCCACAAAGTTTGGCCCATGTGGCTCAGTGGTAGAGCACTCCCTTGGTAAGGGAGAGGTCGGCAGTTCGATCCTGCCCATGGGCACCACCGATTA
>JBAYTV010000112.1:0-5785 GCA_041675405.1 Sideroxydans sp.
AGAAGAAAAACTGGTCGCAGCGATGGCCTTGCTCGGCGTCGATTTCGCATCCCTTTCCGAAGAGGCTGGACATGCCTGACGGGCAGTCTTCCTCGATCCTCTCCGGCACCTTCCTCGCTTTCGATTTCGGCACTAAACGCATCGGTATCGCCGTGGGCAACTCCCTCTCTGGCAGTGCCCGTCCACTCAGCACCATCAACGATGAAAAGACAGAGGTGCGTTTCACCACCATCGCAGCCTTACTGAAAGAGTGGGAGCCGATCGCCCTTGTCGTGGGCCTGCCCTGCAACGACGACGGCACGCCGCATGCGATGACCGCCCTGTGCCGCCGCTTCGCCAATCGCCTCAAAGGACGCTTCGATTTGCCGACGATTCTGGTCGATGAACGTTATACTTCCGCCGCCGCAAGCAGTGCGTTAGACGATGAAGGAATATATGGCCGCAAGCAAAAGTCTCTTATCGACCAATACGCCGCGCAGCAGATACTGCAAGCGTATTTTGATGAACCCAGCGCAGGAATCTACGCATGAATAATCCTCAGTTAAATAAGCACGGTGAACTTCAACATCTGTTGAGCACCGAAGGACTTCCCGCGCGCATCCTGCGCGACATCTTGGATAAGGCGGCTGGCTTCGTGAACATCGCCGAAGGCGGCGAGATCAAGAAAGTGCCGCTGCTCCACGGCAAATCCATCTTCAACATCTTCTTCGAGAACAGCACGCGCACACGCACCACCTTCGAGATCGCGGCTAAGAAACTCTCTGCCGACGTGGTCAATCTCAACATCGGCTCATCCAGCACCAGCAAAGGCGAGACCTTGTTGGACACCGTAGATAACCTGTGCGCGATGCACGCCGACATGTTCGTGGTGCGCCACTCTTCCAGCGGCGCGGCCCACCTTATCGCACGACACGTCGCACCGAACATCCACGTCATCAATGCCGGTGACGGTCGCCATGCGCACCCGACGCAAGCGCTGTTGGATATGTTCACCATCCGCCACTACAAAAAAGAGTTCCACAATCTGAAGGTCGCCATCGTGGGGGATGTGTTGCACTCACGCGTCGCGCGTTCGCAGATCCATGCGCTGACCACGCTGGGCGTGCCTGAAGTACGCGTCGTCGCCCCCAAGACACTGTTGCCAAGCCATGTCGAGAAACTCGGCGTGCAGGTCCATCACGACATGGAACAAGGCCTGAAAGATGTGGACGTGGTGATGATGCTGCGCCTACAGAACGAACGCATGCAGGGGGCGCTGCTGCCTTCGGCACAGGAATATTTCAAATACTACGGACTTACCCAAGAGCGTCTGGCTACTGCCAAAGGCGACGCCATCGTGATGCACCCCGGCCCGATGAATCGCGGCGTGGAGATCGATTCCAGCGTGGCGGATGGTTCGCAGTCGGTCATCCTGCCGCAGGTCACTTTCGGTATCGCGGTGCGCATGGCGGTGATGAGTACATTGGCAGGAAAAAATGGTTGATGCCTCGCTAACCGTAGCGAGCGATTTGAGTGCAAGGCGCTCGGAACGCAGCAACGAGGCATATCTGGTAGATAGACGAGGAAGCGAGTACCGAGCAACGCAGCAATCGAATCGCGCAGTAGGTTAGAGAGGTATCAATGAATATCCATATCAAAAACGGTCGTATCATCGACCCCAAGAACAAGATCGATGCACTGCAAGACGTGTTCATTTCGAATCGACGTATCGCCGCCATCGGTAAAGCACCTGATGGTTTCGTCGCCGACCAAGTCATCGATGCCAAAGACCTGATCGTGATGCCGGGACTGACGGATGTCGCCGCGCGCCTGCGCGAACCCGGATACGAGTATCGCGCCACTTTGGAATCGGAGATGTCCGCCGCCGTCGCCGGAGGGGTGACCTCCCTCTCTTGCCCGCCTGATACCGATCCGCCGCTGGATGAACCAGGGCTGGTGGAGATGCTCAAGCATCGCGCGCGCAATCTGAACCAGTGCCGCGTGTTCCCACAAGGTGCGCTGACTTACGGGTTGAAAGGTGCGGAACTGACCGAGATGATCGAGCTGACCGAGGCGGGCTGCAAAGCTTTCAGCCAAGCCGATGTGCCGCTCACCGACACCCGCGTGTTGATGCGCGCCATGCAGTACGCAGCCACCTTCGGCTACCGTGTGTGGTTGCGCCCGCAAGACAGCTTCCTCGCCAAGAACGGCGTGGCGCATGACGGCGAAGTCGCGACGCGCTTGGGTTTGCCGCCCATACCTGTGGTGGCCGAGACCGTTGCTCTATCCACCGCGCTCCAGCTCGCCCGTGAGACCGGTGTTCAGCTCCACATCTGCCGCGTCTCTAGCGGAGCCGGTGTCGAGATGATCCGTGTCGCGAAACGCGAGGGGTTGAAAGTGACCTGCGATGTTTCGATGAACCACGTACACCTCACCGAGATGGACATCGGCTACTTCGATGCCAACTGCCACCTCGTGCCGCCCCTGCGTAGTCTGCGTGACCGCGATGCCCTGCGAGCCGGACTGCGCGACGGCACCATCGACGCCATCTGCTCCAACCATTCGCCCGTGGATGAAGATGCCAAGCAGATGCCCTTCGCCGAAGCGGAAGATGGCGCGACGGGCTTGGAACTGTTGTTGCCGCTGGTGTTGAAATGGGCCGAGCAAGACAAGATCCCGTTGCTGGATGCGCTCTCGCGCATCACCATCAATCCCGCCCAACTCCTAGGCGTGAAGATGGGACACCTGAGTGTGGGCGCACATGCCGACCTCTGCGTGTTCGATCCCAAGACCGCGTGGAAGGTAGAACCTGCCGCTCTCAAGAGCCAAGGCAAGAACACACCGTTCAACGGCTACGAGATGCAAGGCCGCGTGCGTTACACCTTGCTTGATGGGCAGCTCGTTTTTCAACAATAAACAATTGGTCATTCGGCCTTAACTTGAAGTCACAATTTGTGATTTCAAGTTAAGGCGGTAAGCAATCGGGGTTGCTACTAGGAGATCGGTGATGACTGATAAACAACCACTCATTACGATGATGAACATCGAAACCAAGATTCTGCTCATCCGTGGGCAGAAGGTCATGCTGGATGCGGACTTGGCTGAACTTTATGGCGTTGAAACCAAGCGACTCAACGAACAGATGCGCCGCAATATTGAGCGCTTCCCAGAAGATTTTATGTTCCGATTGACCGCAGAAGAAAAAGCCGAGGTGGTCGCAATTTGCGACCACCTCGGCCAACTCAAGTATTCACCCAACCTGCCGTATGCCTTCACAGAACACGGCGCACTCATGCTTGGCAATGTATTGAAATCAGCCCGCGCAATAGAGGTCAGCCTCATGATTGTGCGCACTTTCGTGCAATTGCGGCAAATGCTGTCCACCAATGCCGAGCTATCTCGCAAACTGGTGGTGATGGAAAAGAACTACGACATCAAATTCAAAGCCATTTTTGAAGCGATACACCAACTTATGGCACCCGCCGACACGAAGAAAAAACGCCCCATCGGCTTTGCGCCATGGGATAAAAATGAAACGAAGCAAACCCACAAATGACAACACAAACCAAAACAGCTAATCCACTACTCGACTTCTCCGGTCTCCCCCGTTTCGCAGAGATCAAACCCGAACATGTCGCACCTGCCATCGAGCAACTGCTCGATGAGAACCGCGCGCTCATCACTCGTTTGCTGGCTGATGACTCGCTACCAACATGGGATGCTTTCGTGCGCCCGATGGAAGATGCGAACGAACGTCTAGGTCGCGCATGGGGGCCAGTCGGCCATTTGAACGCGGTGATGAACTCGCCCGAGTTACGCGATGCCTACAACTCGACCTTGCCGAAGATCACGGCTTACTACGCCGAGCTGGGGCAGAACCTCGCGCTGTTCCAAAAGTTCAAGGCGCTGCGCAATAGCCCCGAGTTCGCTAGCTTGAGCGCGGCACGTAAGAAGATCATCGAGAACGAACTGCGCGATTTCCGCTTGGGCGGTGCCGAGTTGCCCGATGACAAGAAGGCGCGCTACCTCGCGGTGCAGGAACGCCAATCCGAATTGTCCTCACGCTTCTCCGACAACATCCTCGATGCAACCAACGAATACACCTTGGTCATCGAGAATCGCGGCGAGCTAGATGGTCTGCCAGAAGATGTGTTGCAGACCGCACGTGAGGCCGCGCAGGCCGCTGAAAAGACCGGCTGGTTGTTCACCCTGAAAGCGCCGTCTTATCTGCCCGTGATGCAGTTTGCCGACAACCGTGAGCTGCGCGAGAAGATGTACCGCGCTTATGCCACGCGCGCCTCTGACCTACTGCCTGACGGCAGCAAACGAACTGAACACCCGCAAGGGGTAGGCCGTGGTTGTACAGCCGCTGAAGCGGCAACAACCACGCACTTGGACAACACGCCATTGATGGATGAGATCGTCACGTTGCGTGCAGAGGAGGCGCAATTGCTCGGCTTCAAGAATTTCGGCGAACTCTCGCTCGCCGCCAAGATGGCGGAGACACCGCAACAGGTAGTGGACTTCATGCGCGAGTTGGCACAACGCGCACGACCTTTCGCGGAAAAAGACTTGGTCGAACTACGCGAGTTCGCCATGACGAAACTAAGTATCAGCGACATGCGCTCTTGGGATGTAGCCTACGCCAGCGAGAAATTGCGCGAGCAACGCTACGCCTTCTCGGAACAGGAAGTGAAGCAATATTTCCCCGAGGATGCGGTGATGGCGGGCTTGTTCAAGCTGGTGGAAACACTATTCGGTTTGCAGATCAAACCTGCTCAAGCACCTGTATGGCATGAGACCGTGCGCTTCTTCGACATCCGCGATGCGAAGGATAATTTGGTCGGCCAGTTCTACTTCGACCTGTATGCACGCAACAGCAAACGTGGTGGTGCGTGGATGGACGATGTCATCACGCGCCGTCGTTTGGACGACAAGATCCAGACGCCCGTTGCCTACTTGAATTGCAACTTCTCTGCCCCCGTCGGCGGCAAGCCTGCGGTGTTCACTCACGATGAAGTGCAGACCTTGTTCCACGAGTTCGGCCACGGCTTGCATCATCTGCTCACCGAGGTGGAAGACCTCGGCGTGTCCGGCATCAACGGGGTGGAGTGGGATGCGGTCGAGTTGCCCAGCCAGTTCATGGAGAACTTCTGCTGGGAGTGGGATGTGCTGCAGGGCATGACTCGCCACGCAGACACGAATGAAAAGCTACCGCGCGCCCTGTTCGACAAGATGCTCGCCGCGAAGAACTTCCAGAGTGGTCTGGCGACGTTGCGCCAGATTGAGTTCGCCGTGTTCGATATGCTGATGCACAGCAACTTCAATGTGGGTCAAGGCAAGACGATATTGCAGTTGCTGGACGAAGTGCGCGCCGAAGTGGCAGTGCTCATCCCGCCCGAGTTCAACCGCTTCCCGCAGAGCTTCTCGCACATCTTCTCCGGCGGATATTCCGCTGGCTATTACAGCTACAAATGGGCGGAGGTGTTGTCGGCGGATGCGTACAGCTTGTTCGAAGAGCACGGCGTGCTCAACCCGGAGATCGGGGCGCGCTTCCGCACCGAGGTGCTCGCGATGGGTGGTGCGCGCCCCGCGATGGAATCCTTCACCGCCTTCCGCGGCCGCGCCCCTTCCATCGACGCACTGTTGCGGCATAATGGGCTCATCGAAGCCTAAGGAGATTGCTATGAGACCACTGCTGATCGTATGCGCAATGGTGTTCCTTTCTGCCACTCACGCGGGTGAACTCTACCGTTACATAGACAGTAGCGGTCGGGTGCAATACAGCGACAAGCCGACTCCCGAT
>JBAYTV010000113.1:0-5756 GCA_041675405.1 Sideroxydans sp.
GACCGTCACTCGCCTAGCATTGAGCACAGCACCGTAATCGATGCCCCGCACGACGACCTGCCCAGTCACGCCAACCTCTCTGACGAACCCCCTGAAGATTTCCGTCAAGTCACTTCTGGCATAGCCCCACCGGACCCGCAGCGAATCGCCGCGGGCGATTGTCTTGCTGTCCGCCCCGGCGAGAATCACAACACAGGTGTCAGCTGGGCTCCGCAGGTCGCTGTTGACGGCCAGCCGCGAAACAAACCGGCCTACCGACAGCCCCTTGATATCGACATCGAGCACCGGATTCAGAAAAGCCGTTGATGCCGTGTTATTCGATCTAAATGGTTGCTGCATAATGATTTATTCCGACCGGTTGCCTTGACTTCGCATGGCACCCGACTGCACCTTCGAAGCGAACATTAACTCGTTACAGTCCAATAGGATAACCAAACAAACCATGCCAACCATCCAAAATCAAAACTTCGGTGTCGAGATTGAAGTCGCCGGAGCTGCCAGGCATCAAATAGCCCTGGCGGTGGCCGAAGCAACCGGCGGCAGCATTACCGCCGTCAATGCGCCGGGAGGTTACGACGCCACGATCGTCACCGACCGACTCGAGCGAGAGTGGAAAATCATGAACGACTCTTCCATCGCCGTCATCGGCGGTCATCGCGGATCGGAAGTCGTGACGCCGATCCTGACCTATGCCGATCTGCCAATCTTGCAGGAAGTCGTTCGCAAGGTCAAATTGGTCGGGGCGATGAGTCCCTCCTCGACGTCAGTCCATATTCATGTCGACGCCAGACCTCACACACCACAGAGCCTTGCCAATCTCGCCAAAATGGTTTACAAGATTGAAGACTTGATATTCGACGCCCTGCAGCTGACAGCCGAACGCCGCTCCCGCTATACAAGGCCGATGGAATCAGACTTCATCGGCAAAGTGGCGAGGCATAAACCCCGGTCAGCAAGGCAGTTGAACGAATACTGGTACGGCAGTTACAATCCCAATCCGCAGCATTACGACATGAGTCGCTATTATGTGTCCCCAAACATTATGTGGCGGTGTGGTCGGTAATGCCTTGTGGACAGGCTCTGCCGACCGCAACGCGACACATAAGTTTTTCAAACTTTCAAGAAGAGCGAGCACATCATCTGTCGGAACATAGAGAGAAACAGTCGTCTCTGGAGCTGCACACATTTCGATGGCTCGGCGCTTCATCTCTATATCTGCTTCAACATACTGGTGCGTTGTGTTGACAGTGACGTGTCCCAGCCAGGACTGGATTGTCGTCAAATCCACTCCCGCCTGCAACAGATGCATCGCCACCGTATGCCGCATCGTATGGGGCGATATCTCCATCTTGAGGAGATGTGGATTCTGAACGGCTGCGGTCTTCACCGCCCGATCAAGGAGGTGAACCACCCCGAAGCGGGTCAGCCTTCCGCCTCGTGCATTAAGGAAAAACGGACCTTCTGTCTCCAGATAGCGCCTGTTCTCATCTCGATGGTTCCGAAGAGCCGCGACCGTCTCCTCGGTGAGTGGAACGACACGTTCTTTGGAACCCTTGCCCCGAAGCAAGACTTGATAAGGCTTGTCCAGCCGCAGATCAGAGTTGTTGACGCCGGTTGCCTCGGAGACACGAGCCCCGGTTCGACTGAGAAACAAGAGCAAGGTATAGTCGCGCCGCCCTTGCCAAGTTGCTTGATCAGGCGCAGCCAAGAGTGTGGACAAGTCCTCTTGCCGAAGATAGGAGATCACCTTCTTGACAGTTCGCTTCTCTCGGATTGCCAAAACCCGCTGCACAACACCAACCGCAGCGGGATCGCAGTAGGCGATGTGCTGGAAGAAGGACTTGACGGCGGCAAGCCTGGCATTACGGGTGCGGACACTGTTCCCTCGCTCGTTTTCAAGGTGATCCAGAAAAGCGAGGATGCGGTCCCGATCAAGGTCTTCCACTGAGAGGCGACTGGGTGCCTTGCTGGTCTGCCCTGCGGCGAAGATCAGCAGAAGCCTCAAAGCATCGCGGTAAGTGGCGACGGTTGCAGGACTGCAACGACGTTGCGAGACCAGTCGATTACGGAAGAAGGACTCCAGATAGATTGCCAGAGATGTGTCCTTCTGGTTCTTCATCTCCCAACCTCCTTCTTGAGGAAGGCGTCATACCGTTCCGCAGCCAGACCGAGTAGTTCGGCGGTTGCGGTCAGATAGTAAGCGGTCTCGCTGTAGTGGACGTGTCCCATATAGGTCGCCAGCAACGGCAGCATGGCTTGCACATCTTTGCCTTCCCGATAACAAGCGACCAGCCTCCTAACAGCGAAAGTGTGGCGAAGATCGTGGACGGACGGGCCAAATCCGACATCCACTCGCACGCCAACGCTACACGCAAGATGGTGGAAAGCCAGTTGTAGCGTGCTCTTACTAAAACGCCCTCCCCACATTTGGATGAAGAACGCGGCTGTCGCCGGGCGCAGAAACCGTGCGTCGCGTAACGGAACGTAGTCCCGCAGGACATTGAGTGTGGTTGGATGCACCGGTACCAGTCGGTCTTTCTGGAACTTGCTGCGGCGGACTGTTAGAACGCCAGTTTCGAGATTTACATCGTCTCGATTCAGTGTCACCACCTCGCTGATGCGTAAGCCTGTGCTTGCGATCAGACCGATCATGGTGTGAAGAGTAACGTTGCGTAGCGGATTGACTCGCGAAGCGCGCCTTGCCCCATTCATTAGACATGCCATCTCTTCATCGGTGTAGATGTGTGCTGGCGCATGTCCTTTGGTCCGGATCAAGACGTCGGGACGAAGCGGCGGCGTATCCGGCACGAAGACCACGAGATAGTCAGAAAACTGCCGGATGACCTGATATTTTCGTGCGCACTCGTTCTTTGACATCCGAGGCTTGGATGTGGCGAAGTTCAGCGCCAGTTCTTGAGTCAGAAGTCCTTGATAGTCCATCTCATAGAGATAGCAGTCGAACTGGAGCAGGATTATTGCATGGTCTTCGAACCGGTATCCTATCCGCTTCTTCATCTCGATGTAGGAGGCGATGTGACCTGCAAAGACGCTGCCGAGTGTTCTGTCCATCCGTTTTTTCATCAGCATCTTCTTTTGCGGAAGCGGAGACGTATCAGGGACGGTGATGGATAGATAGACAGAAAACTGCTGAACGATCCGATATCTTTGCGCACGCCGGTTCAGTGACATGAGGGCTGAGTCGGCAAAGTTCTGCGCCAGTTCCCGTGTTAGTGGCCCCCGATAATCCATCTCACGGAGATAGCGGTCAAAACAGAACAGGATTGCCGCTTGACCTACAACCCGATATCCCTCCAGTTTCCGCATATCGATGAAGTTGGTGATGTGATCCGCATAGATGCTGCGGAGCGTTTTGTCCATCGCCTTCGTCATCGCCGGAAGCGGAAGCGCATCGGGGAAGGTGACAGATAGATAGACAGAAAACTGCTGAACTAACCGATATCTTCTCATGCACCAGCCCTTTGATGGCTGGGAAGTTCGGGAAGTTGATGAGGTGAAGTTCAGCACCAGTTCCTGTGTCAGTGGACCTTGAAAATCCACCTCACTGAGGTAGCGGTCGAACCCGAACAGGATCACCGCCTGGTTTATAAACTGAAATCTCATCCGCCTCTTCATCGCTATGAAGTTGGTGATGTGGTCAGCATAAATGCTGTTGAGCGTTCTCTCTTTCGTTTCGCTCATCGCGTTCCCCCTTCCCAGAAGGGGAGCGCGACAGACGCCAAATGGTTGACATCCACCTTGGTGTAGATGGCAGTGGTGTCGATGCTGGCGTGCCCCAGCAGATCGGCAATTTTGAAGACCGAAACGCCGACGTTGACCATGTGGGTTGCCAGACTATGGCGCAGCATGTGCGCCCCGGTGCTTGGAGCCGCAATCCCTGCTTGCTTCAACCGCTTTCCTATGATTTGGGCAATACCGGTTGCACAGAGATAGGGATTCCGAGGGGCGATATGGCTCAGGAAAACCTCGGGATTGTCCACCTTGGGACGACCGTTCAGAATGTAGTCGGCCAACGCCTCACCGACTTCGCTGGTTAAAGGCAGCACCCGCTCGCGGAGACTTTTGGTTCGAGGAAGGTGGATCTCGGACGATTTCCATGCGATGTGGCCGAGTTGCAGAGAGCGGACTTCCTTGTTGCGCAGTCCGAGAGTGGCGATCAAGAGCAGGATAGCCTTATCGCGCTTGCCTTCCGGCGAATCAGTGTCCACGCTGTCGACGAGCGCCCTGACTTGTTCCCATGGCAGATGGCGCGGGATGTTCGCCAGCCTCCAGTGCGGTATGGATGGCACCGTCCTATCCAGATCGCAACTGATGATCCCTTCCCAGCGAAGATACCGAAGGAAACTCCGCGTATAGCAACAGACGTCCTTTTTCCAAACGGTGCTGTAGGGCTCGCCGAAAGCATCGGTGACGTAGTTTAAGATTTCGCTACCGCGAAGATCACTCAGAGCGTGGCTGGAAGGCTGTTTGCGAAACCAATGCACTAGCCTGCGAGCGCCGGTTACATAGGATTCGCGGGTGGTTTCTGCCAAACCGCGGACATTACAAAGATGCGTATTGTAACGGATTAGCAGTTCCTCGTCCGGATTATGCGTTTTGTCATCATCAGGTGTGGGGATCACACCATTTCGATGCAGGTAGTCCGTTAGGTGCAATAGCGCGTTGGGCGCGTATTTGAAATCGCCCTCGAAAGCCAGTTCCTCCTTGATGAATCGTTCGGTAAGAGTCTCATCAACCTGCGACGCGTTTGCAATGCCTTGCGTTCGTGCGAAGATGCTAAGTCGCCCCGCAACCGACAGAATCTGTTGGCCGACCATGAGCCTATATCCCTTTAGGTGAAGCTCACGAGCCAGTCCGTCGAGATGTTCAGACAACGGTCCGCGTCGTAACTGAAGCAGACGTGACCGCCGCTTGAAATAGTACTCCAACATGTTCATTCCTCTGTTTATGACCGGACACCATGCCCGATCCGAAAGGTAATGAACAAGAAACTTATGTGCTATGAAAGAGGTCGATGTCATTGCTGCAATTAGAGGTCTTAGTCGCGCCGCCACATAATGTTTGGGGACACATAATATCTTTTATGTAGCGTGACACATAAAAGATACCACGGCTTAAATCTGAACAACCTCTCCCGCGAGATTGGGACAATCGAGTTCCGCTACTTTAACGGAACCCTGCACGCCGGAAAGATCAAAAGCTACGTCCAACTCTGTTTCGCTTTATCGGCCAAGGCTTTGAACTCCCGCGCCGCCAGTCATAAGAAGATCCCGACCGACAATCCGAAGTTCAACTTCCGGGTCTGGTTGGTGGCGACGCTTGGCATGAAGGGCGAAGAGTTCAAGACAGCCCGATATCATTTAACCCACTATCTGCCCGGCAACAGCGCCTGGCGCTACGGCAGACCGACCAACCGCCACAACCAATTAGAAACAGAAGCTCAATGAATTCAGAACTCATCACCTACTTCGCCTACGGCGCGAACCTCGATCTAAACGGGATGGGGAGACGCGCCAGTGGCTGCGAGCAGATAGGCCGCGCCACGCTCCCGGATTACCGCCTCGTCTTTCGCGGGGTGGCCGACGTCGAACCAACAGCAGGGGAGAAGGTCCGAGGCGCACTCTACCGGATCACACCGCAGCATCTTCGTGCCCTCGACTCCTTCGAAGGATACCCGCGGCTCTATATCCGTAAAGATGTGATCGTCGTCCCCGACGCGGGCGAACCAGTCATCGCGA
>JBAYTV010000114.1:0-5743 GCA_041675405.1 Sideroxydans sp.
GCTGCGCCGCCGTAGGTGTCAACGATGATCTTGCGGCCAGTCAAACCCGCATCGCCGTGCGGGCCGCCGATGACGAACCGACCAGTCGGATTCACCAGATATTTGATGTCGCCCTTGATAAGTTCTTTCGGCAATATCGGCTTGATGATCTCTTCGATCACGGCTTCGCGAATTTGCTCAAGCGTCATCTCGGGCGTGTGCTGCGTGGAAAGCACCACGGTGTCGATGCTGAAAGGCTTGTCGTCCACATACTTGATGGTGACTTGCGATTTTGCATCGGGACGCAACCAATTCAAGCGGCCATCGCGGCGCAGTTGTGCTTGGCGCTCGACGATGCGGTGAGATAAATGTATCGGAAGTGGCATCAGCACATCGGTTTCGCGGCAAGCGTAACCGAACATTATGCCTTGGTCGCCCGCGCCCTGGTCGAGAGTGTCGTCGTAGGCTTTATCTACACCTTGGGCGATGTCGGGACTTTGTTGGCCGTAGCACACTTGAACGGAGCAACCGTCCGCGTCGAAGCGCAGGTTTGGATCGTCGTAGCCGATGCGGCGGATCGTTTCGCGCGCGACTTTGGCGTAGTTCACATTGGCGCTGGTGGTGATCTCGCCAGCCAAAACGACTAAACCTGTGCTCACAAGCGTCTCTGCCGCAATGCGTGAATGCTTGTCCTGCGCTAGAATCGCGTCAACGATAGCATCGGATATTTGGTCTGCAACCTTGTCAGGATGGCCCTCTGACACGGATTCGGATGTAAAGAAGTATTCGCTCATGGCTCTCCGACTGTTTCTTAAGTAGTTTAAAGGGCGCGCATTGTACCAAATCCCCCGTCACTTGATTTAATAGGTTTTTCTTACATGGTTATTCTGTTCGATGTACTTGCGCGCCTCCCCTTGTCGGTATTGCACCGGCTGGGCGCGTTGCTGGGATGGATCATCTATCTGACATCGAAGCGCTATGCTGCACGTTTGCACGAGAATCTTGAATATTCAGGCATCGAGGGTGGGAGGTCGCTACTGCACACCAATATCCGCGAGGCGGGAAAAGGCGTGATGGAGTTACCTTGGGTGTGGAAGCGGTCGTTGAGCGAGGTGGTCGCTAGCGTTAAACGAATTCACGGGTGGGAGCATTTAGAGGTGGCAAATGCCCAAGGAAAAGGCGTGGTCATGCTTACGCCGCATATCGGTTGTTTCGAGGTCATCGGTCTTTATGTCGCGGCACACCAGCCTTTCACCTGCATGTATCGTCCGCCACGCTATCCTTCACTGGATAAAATCATGCATCAAGGTCGTGGGCGTGGACAGATGAAATTGGTCCCGGCCGACCTGGGGGGGGTGCGCCATTTATTGAAAGCACTCAAGCGGGGCGAGGCCATCGGGGTGTTGCCAGACCAAGTGCCGGGTAATGGTGAGGGGGAGTGGGCCCCCTTCTTTGGGCGTCCCGCCTACACCATGACGCTGATTGGACGCTTGATCCAAGTCAGCGGCGCACCCGTGGTGATGTGTCATAGCGAACGCTTATCCGACGGAGAAGGCTTTGCTTTGTATTTCTCGCCGCTCACGTTCGATCATGAACAGTCCATCCCCAAGCAAATGAATGAGTCATTGGAGACTGTCATCCGTAAACACCCAGCGCAATATCTGTGGAGTTATAACCGTTATAAAGTCCCGCGTGGTGCATTGCCGCCGGACACAAGCAAGGATTCGTGATGCTGACACGCTTGGGTGTTTTCATTCTGTGGTTGCTACATTTCTTGCCGTTCCGCGTGCTTGTCGCCATCGGCAGTGGACTTGGAGCGGTGCTGTATCTGTTGGCGGCTAAACGCCGCAAGATAGGCGATACCAATTTGAAGATGTGCTTTCCCGACATGCGCGAGGAGATGCGGGAGGTGTTGTTGCGCGAGCATTTCAAGATGTTCGCGCGCGGTTTGGTGGAACGTTGCATCTTGTGGTGGTCAAGTGCGGAACGCATCAGCAGTTTGATCCGTATCGAAGGTGTCGAACACTTCGATGCGATACAAGGACACCCCGCGATCCTGCTTACGCCACATTTCGTGGGAATGGATGCGGGAGGTCAATGGGTGGCGCAACATACTGACACGGTGTGCATGTACGCGAACCAGCGCAGCGCCTACCTCACCCGATTGTTGCTGGAAAAGCGCGCACGTTTCCGCACGCAGTTGTTGTACTCACGCCAGCAAGGTTTGCGTCCTATTCTGAAGGGGATGCGCGAGAACAGGCCCTTTATCTACCCGCCTGACCAAGATCAAGGTGTGAAGGATGGCGCGTTCGTCCCGTTCTTCGGTGTGCCTGCGGCGACCATGACCTCGGTGTCGCGCATCGCCAAGATGGCAGGCGCCAAGGTCGTCCCCAGCATCACGCGGGTGTTACCCGGTGGTGCGGGCTATGTGCTGACCTTCTACCCGGCGTGGGAGAACTTCCCAAGTGGTGACGATATCGCCGATGCACGCCGTATGAACGAGTTCATCGAGCAGCGCATCTTGGAGATGCCAGAGCAATACTTTTGGTTGCATAAGCGGTTTAAGACGCGCCCCGAGGGCGAAGAAAGTTTTTACAAATGAAATACCACGACCTGCGCGACTTCATTGTTCAACTGGAAAAGCTCGGTGAACTCAAACGCGTGAGAGCGCCTGTCTCAACTCATCTTGAGATGACGGAGATCTGTGATCGTGTGTTGCGTGCCCAAGGTCCAGCCCTGCTGTTCGAGAACGTGGCGGGACACAAGATGCCGGTGCTTGCCAACTTGTTCGGCACGCCGCGCCGCGTGGCATTGGGAATGGGCGAGGAGAACATCGGTGCGTTGCGCGAGGTTGGGAAATTGCTCGCTTACCTGAAAGAGCCCGAGCCACCCAAAGGTTTGAAAGACGCATGGGATAAATGGCCTATCCTGAAGCAGGTGCTCACCATGTCACCCAAGGTGCTGTCTTCCGCTCCGTGCCAAGACATCGTGTGGGAAGGTGACGATGTCGATCTTTCAAAACTGCCGATCCAGCATTGCTGGCCGGGCGATGTCGCGCCGCTCATCACTTGGGGCTTGGTGGTCACGCGCGGACCCAACAAGACAAGGCAGAATCTCGGCATCTATCGCCAGCAAGTGATCGCCCCAAACAAAGTCATCATGCGCTGGCTGGCACATCGTGGTGGGGCGCTGGATTTCCGCGACCACTGTCAAAAGAATCCGGGGCAACCATTCCCGATTTCCGTCGTCATCGGTGCAGACCCTGCGACGATTCTGGGTGCGGTCACCCCCGTCCCCGACTCATTGTCTGAATACCAGTTCGCCGGATTGCTGCGCGGCAGCAAGACTGAGTTGGTGAAGTGCATCGGTAGCGACTTGCAAGTGCCTGCTTCCGCCGAGATCGTGTTGGAGGGAGTGATTCATCCTGATGAGATGGCGCTCGAAGGCCCCTATGGCGACCACACCGGTTACTACAACGAGCAGGATAAATTCCCGGTCTTCACCATTGAGCGCATCACCATGCGCCGTGACCCGATCTATCACTCCACTTACACCGGCAAGCCACCCGATGAGCCAGCCATGCTGGGAGTGGCGTTGAACGAAGTGTTCGTGCCGTTGCTGCAAAAACAATTCCCCGAGATCGCAGATTTCTATCTGCCGCCGGAAGGTTGCTCGTATCGCATGGCGGTGGTGAGCATCAAGAAGCAATACGCCGGACACGCCAAGCGCGTGATGTTCGGTATCTGGAGTTTCCTGCGCCAGTTCATGTATACCAAGTTCATCATCGTGGTGGACGACGACATCGATGTGCGCGACTGGAAAGAAGTCATGTGGGCGATCACTACGCGCATGGATCCGGTGCGCGATACGTTGTTAATTTCAAACACACCGATCGACTATCTCGATTTTGCTTCCCCTGTGAGCGGACTCGGCGGCAAGATGGGCTTGGATGCGACCAACAAATTCCCCGGCGAAACTAATCGCGAATGGGGTACACCTATCGTGATGGATGCGGCAGTCAAAGCCAAAGTCGATGCGATGTGGGGCGAATTGGGTTTGTGATTTTTGAGCGCCGCTAGAAACGAAAAAGCCGAGGATGTCCTCGGCTTTTCGACTCTGTAGCCGCACTTCCTTAGAACAGGTAACCGACAGAGAACACCCCTTCGGTCATCCAAATCTCTTGGTCGGCCGTGCCTTGATAGACTGGGACTTTTCGCAGAACGCCGTACGCCTCTTTTAACGTGGCCTCTAGGTACACCGATTGAGTGAGTCTATAACGCACGCCCACCTCGACACCCACGGTCCAACCATTGAGTTGCCACCAATCGTCACTGGATAAACAGCAACTGTTCACCCATTTAGGTCCGACTTGGTTCTTGTTGCCATCAATTGTATTGACGGCATGTGGCAGTAGTATCCCCGCCCCGACGCGGCTGATCGACTCCAAATCCCCGGGTTTTTGTTTGGGGCCATACAGATGATGCAGCCACACTGCATTCAACATGATGTGATTCAAACCGTTGTGAAGTGCGTAATCAAAGCTTTGCTTGTCGAGTACCATGTTCTGGTTGACGGGCAGGTTGTTTTTGGTACCAGTCACGAGCGCAGTCTGCCCAATGTTGGTGTTGTATTTGCTGTGATCCAGCGAAAATTCGATGGCGAAGGTCTTCTCCGCATCCATGAACTTGCCGATTCGAATATTCTCCTGCGGCGCGAAGAAATTGAATTTCGCGAGGGAATCGAGCGTCTCGGGGATGTTGGTTGCGAAGTCAGTCGCTTTGGTCTGATGCACGGTGAAATTATTACCTAGGCTCGGTTGGGTGACATGAATGTCGGAAGGCGCGTAATACTGCCGGCTGTAGCCCCATGAGAAATACCAGTTCTTTTCATCGCTGAGGATGGGGGGCTGATCGGTCGTGCCGGGTTCCTGTGCCGCTGCGCTATTCGAGCTTGCAGACTGCACGACCGGATCGGTTTCGGCCAGCGCCATTGAACAGGGCGCTACGGATAACATCGTAGCGAGAATAAGGTGATTGATAGATCTTGTATTCATGATGGAAATAGTCGGAAGCTGCCCACAAAGCGGGCGCGCATTATAGATCAAGCCCCTAATGTTTTTGTACCCATTCGATGAGAGCGTCTTGCGCGTCCTGCCCGCGCTGGGCGTAAGGGTGGTTGATGAAGAACACAAGTATCCATTCCTTGCCCGTCTTCGAGCGCATGTAGCCTGCGATGGTTTTTACACCAGTCAGCGTGCCGGTCTTCAGATGTGCATGGCTGGCAGCAGGACTATTTTTTAGACGTTTTTTCACCGAACCATCCACACCCAGTATAGGCAGTGAGGCTTGCAGCTCGGCGCTGAGAGGATGGTTGCTGGCGTGTTGTAGCAGTTCGGCCATGTGCGCGGCAGTGATGCGTTCTTTGCGTGAAAGCCCTGCGCCATTCTCCAGAACCAGTTCAGGGAAGCGCAACTGATTGCGCATCAGCCACATCTGCGTGGTGAGGATGCTGCGCTCGATGTTCATACTGCCGAGTTCATTGTCTGCGCTTTCCGGAATGCCCTGCTCGTCGGGGTCATTGATGGCCGAACCTAGTGTCAGGAACAGCTGTCTTGCCATCACGTTGTTGCTGTATTTGTTGATGTCGCGAATGATGCCGCTCAAGGGTTCTGAGCGATGCGTAGAGAGGAGAGTCGCGCTGGAAGTCACTAAACCATTGCGCTCTTTCCCCTGCATTGTTCCACCAAGCTCTTTCCAGATCGCAC
>JBAYTV010000115.1:0-5735 GCA_041675405.1 Sideroxydans sp.
AGGCCCAGCATCACCAGCGCATCGCCGAGACCGGTGAAGCCCAAGCCGACGCGACGTTTGTTCGCCGCCTCTTGTTGTTGCTCGGGCAACGGCCATGCGGTCACGTCCAGCACGTTGTCCAACATACGGATGGCGACGCGCACCAGTTGCTTGAACGGTTCGTGATCGAAACCCGCGTGGTTGGAGAACGGGTTCTTCACCATGCGCGACAAGTCGATAGAGCCGAGGCAGCAGCAGCCGTAAGGGGGGAGAGGTTGTTCGGCGCAAGGATTCGTAGCTTCGATCACTTCGCAATATGACAGGTTGTTATCGCGGTTCATCAGGTCGATGAACAGCACGCCCGGCTCGGCATGGTCGTAGGTACTCTCGATGATCTGCTTCCACAGGTCGGTAGCGCGCACCTTGCGATACACCCACTTGCCATCGGCGCGTTGTGTCGCCCCTGTAGCCAAGATAGCTTCAGCTGGTTTCGCGTTGTGCACCAGCTCGAATTCATTATCTGCTTCGACGGCTTGCATCAGCGCATCGGTCACGCCGACGGAGATGTTGAAGTTGCGCAGGTCGCCTTTGTCTTTGGCGCTGATGAATTTCTCGATGTCGGGATGGTCGCAACGCAGCACGCCCATCTGCGCGCCACGCCGCGCACCGGCCGATTCTACCGTCTCACAAGAACGGTCGAACACTCGCATGTAGGAGATGGGTCCGCTGGCGCGTGAGTTGGTGCCTTTCACATGCGCGCCTTCGGGGCGGATGCTGGAGAAGTCATAACCCACACCACCACCGCGGCGCATGGTCTCGGCAGCTTGTTGCAAGGCGTCGTAGATGCCGGGCTTGCCATCGACGGTGCCAGAGATGGCATCGCCCACGGGTTGTACGAAACAATTGATGAGCGTGGCTTGTATCGTGAGACCAGCAGCGGAGTTGATGCGACCCGCGGGAACGAAGCCGTTCTCTTGCGCAAGGAAGAAAGCCTCTTCCCACTTCGCGCGCTGTTCCGGTTTCTCCGCTTGTGCCAGACCGCGCGCCACACGGCGACGTACATCCTGCACCGACTTTTCATCTGCTTCCGCGTATTTTTCCAACAGGACTTCGATACTGATCTCTTGTGTCATTGCGCTGTTTCCTTTGTGAGCGGTTGTGTCTATAAAAATTGTTTGAGTTTGGTCAGAAATTGATGTTGGGCCATCGGGCACACTGAAGCACGCCCGAGTCCCAATCAAATATCTGGATACTGTCGTCGGTGTTCATGGTCGCGGCCGGAAGATATGCGCAGGAACGCACAGGTTTTGAAATCGCCGCCGCATGTGTATGGCGAAATATTCCCAGTATCTAGCACGATGTTTCCCCTTTTTGCGGCGCTGGCCACTTCAGTCAAAAAAGCAAAAACCACTATATGTAGTGGTTAACTTCTGTAATTTCACTAATTGTAGGGGGTATGAGGTTTTTTGCAAGACAAAAAACTATCTAAATATTTTGACTTGGGGTGCAAGAAGCGCTATGCATTGCCCCAATTTTTTGACTGTGGCTAGCTAGCTGCCCAGTAAATTCACCAATCCATCCAGCCCGACGAAATTCAATGTGTAGCTTGCTTGGGCGCGAACTAAGGGTTTGGCGTGATAGGCGATGCTGCTGCCAGCCTCTGCCATCATCTTCAGATCGTTGGCGCCATCACCCATGGCGATGACTTGCTCCGGCCTCAATTCCAACTCGACGCGGATGCGGTTCAGCCAATCCGCCTTACCTTGCGCGTCCACGATCTTGCCTTGCACTTCGCCGGTGAGTCTGCCGTCCACGATCTCCAACTCGTTCGCGTGGGCGAAGTCGAGACCGAGGCGTTCTTTCAAACGTTGCGTGAAGAACACGAAGCCGCCGGAGACCAGCAAGGTCTTGATGCCGTGCTTCTTCAATTCGGCCAGCATCAACTCTGCACCGGGATTCAACTTCAAGCGTTCGTCATATACGCGCTGCAATGCGTGCTCATCCAAGTTCTTCAACAAGGCCACGCGACGACGCAGACTCTCGGCGAAGTCGATCTCGCCGCGCATCGCCGCTTCGGTGATCGCCGCGACTTGCGGTTTGATGCCTTGCATATCGGCGATCTCGTCGATGCATTCGATGTTGATGAGGGTGGAATCCATATCCATCACCACCAAGCCAAAATCGGCCAAGGTCTTGCCCTTGGGGACGAAGCCGTAGTCGATCTGATGCTCGAAGCAATAGGCGGCGATGCTGTCATTCGGCTTGGCCGCTTCGACAGGCTCAGGACAGGCATCGCGCAGACGATAGATATGGGCAGCGACTTGCTCAGTACGTGTGGCGTTGCACAGCTTGGCGAGGTGTGCTACCTGCGCGGAAGGGATGTCATGTAGGGCTTGGAGTATGAGGTTCATGTGCTCGGAAAAAGTGTGTCTCGATGGTTCGTTCAGGCGGGCCATTTTAATGCAAGCGACCAGCCGGAAAGCCGCCGAAATTTTCTTCGGACGGCTTGTTTTTTTCTAAAAACGGGAGTCCGCCGCCACGACGGGCGACGGTCAAAGTCAAGTGCGGAAGACCTAGGGAGTCACTAATTAAGTCGTCATTCCCGCGAGAGCGGGAATCCAGTACCTTTAAATAACTGGGTTCCCGCTTTTGCGGGAACGACAAAACCGAATAAATCAGCGCTTTCCCTAGAGGATCGCTGCGTCTTTTTCGCCGCGTTCGTACACCACATGGGCGCGACCGACCAGCAGTGGATCGACTTGACCGATGCGTTCCAACTCTTTGTTGGAGTAGGGCAGTTTATGCAGGATGTAGCGCATCGCGTTCAAACGGGCGCGTTTCTTACAGTCCGATTTGATTACCGTCCACGGGCTGTCTGCGGTATCGGTGTAAAAGAACATGGCTTCTTTCGCCTTGGTGTAGTCGTCCCATTTATCCAGTGAGGCCAAGTCGATGGGGGAGAGCTTCCAGTGTTTGAGCGGATGCACCTCGCGTTCCTTGAAACGGCGACGCTGTTCTTTGCGCGACACCGAGAACCAGAATTTGATGACGTACACACCGCTGCGTACCAAGTTGCGTTCGAACTCGGGCGCTTGGCGCATGAACTCGTTGTATCCATCGGTGTCGCAGAATCCCATCACGCGCTCCACACCGGCGCGGTTGTACCAAGAGCGGTCAAATAGCACGATCTCGCCAGCAGTCGGCAGGTGTTGCACATAACGTTGGAAATACCATTGGCCGCGCTCGACCTCGGAAGGTTTCTCCAACGCGACCACACGCGCACCGCGAGGGTTCAAGTGTTCCATGAAGCGTTTGATGGTGCCCCCCTTACCGGCGGCATCGCGCCCTTCGAACAGGATGACGACCTTTTGCCCCGTCTCTTTCACCCAGTTCTGCAGCTTCAAGAGTTCGACTTGCAGTTGGAACTTCTGTCTCTCGTAATTCTTGCGCGACAGCAGGTTCTTGTAGGGATAGCCGCCTTCGCGCCATCCGCTTGCCAACTCTTCATCAGGGAATTTGGAGCGCATGGAGACGAAAGAAGGTTGATGCAACAGTGCATTGCGCAACATCGCCGCATCATCCGGTGATGAGCCGTCGAATATCGCGGTCAGCGCTTTGCTCAAGCCTTCGCTATCACCCGGCTTGATCGCGGAGATGATGTCTTTCACTGCCGCAACCTTGGATTCTTCAGCAGCGCTGATCGCCTGTTTAACAGTGAACGCTTCGACTGCCTTCTTGTTCAATGTGGGAGGGATGTCGCCTTGGGTGACACCACGCGCTGCAGGCTTGCGGCGTGCGGTGGTTTTCTTAGGGGGGGAGGCTTTGTTGCTGGCAGTCCTGGGCATGGCTTCTCTCTCCAAAATGAACATCTCGTTACCCCAGATATTCTACTCTCGCGAAAGTGGATAGTGCAGAGGCGAAGGTAAGGAAACTACGATGCCATTGGCGCGGTATCATCCACCCATTCAGACGATCCCCAACACGCAATGACACAAGCACCAGAGAAGCCCACGCTACATCCCCGCAGCTTGCACCGAGGGCGCTACGACTTCGCGCAACTCATCGCCAGCAGTCCAGAGTTGAAGGATTTCGTTGCGGTGAACCAGTATGGCAACGAATCCATCGATTTCGTCGATCCCGCTGCCGTGAAAGAGCTCAATCGCGCGCTTTTGAAGCACTACTACGGCATCAAAGAGTGGGACATCCCCGCGCAATACCTGTGTCCGCCCATACCCGGGCGTGCCGACTACATCCATTTTCTGGCTGACCTGTTGGCAGAAGGAAATGGCGGCAACATCCCGCGCGGCGACAAGGTACGCGTGCTCGACATCGGCGTGGGTGCCAACTGCATCTACCCCATCATCGGACATCGAAGCTACGGCTGGCATTTTGTGGGTACGGATGTGGATGAGGCGGCACTGAAGAACGCGCGCCTTCTCTTGGATGCCAACCAGTTGGGCGATGCCATCGAGCTGCGTTTTCAAGGATCACCCGCGTCCATCTTCGAAGGTGTCACCTACGCCGATGAATATTTCGACCTCACCATGTGTAATCCACCGTTCCATGCCTCCTTGGCGGAAGCCAGACAAGGCGCGCAACGAAAGTGGCAGAACCTTGGCAAAGAGAGCAACAAACACAAGACGCCCGTGTTGAACTTCGGCGGGCAGAGCTTGGAGTTGTGTTGCGAGGGCGGCGAAGAGGCGTTCGTCACCCGCATGATCGAAGAGAGCGTCTCCGGGCGCGAGCACTGTATGTGGTTCACCACCCTCATCTCCAAATCATCCAGCCTGCCGCACATCTACCGTTTGATCAAGAATATCAGCGCGGTGGATAACCGCACCTTCGAGATGTCGCAAGGTCAGAAGAAGAGCCGCTTTGTTGCGTGGACGTTCATGGATAAGGAGCAGAGAAGGGTGTGGGGGAAGCACGATTCTCGCTGAGGAGTTCCAGAATCAATCCGACGTATTGGTTTGACGTCTTTCCTCAGCCAGCTCGGCACGAAACTCTTCGAGTTTGCGCAGGAACTCATCACCATCCCCGTAATCGAGGAAGCGCTCATAACGCGAGTGCATACTGCGCAACTTGCGTGCATGTTTGATGGGGCAGAAATATTGCTCGGTGCGGGCGATGATCTCTTGCGTGTAAGCCACCATGCCGACCGCGTACGAGCAATACAAGCAATGCGCTTTCTCGATGATGTTCAGATATGCCAGATGCTGGTGGTCGTAAACGATGTAGTCGCCGCGTTTTGCTTTGGGAATGCCATAAATCGGGAAACATAACGCCTGATAGAGGCTCACACTTAGGTCAAACAACACCAGCGCGATGGATGCGCCGTAGATGACGGGCATGGTGAGATAGTTCTGCGGACGGACAGTGAGAAACCATCGGAACACCCCCAGCTTGACCCGCTGGTGCGCTTCTTTGAGGGCTTGCTCGAATACCACACGCTTCCCATCGACCGAATAACGTAGGCGACTCTGCTGCTCTTCGAGCGCGGCATTCAGCTCGTTCTCCAATTGACTCATCTGCTCGATGATCTGGCGTATACGATTGTTCATGATATTCCTTTTGATGGGTCAGTCCTGCAGACTACTCCCTGAAAGACCTTGCGGTCACTTCAATTCATTGAAGAAATTCTTGATCGCCAACACCCGTTGCTGCAGATCGCCGTATTTCAAATCGATCTTCAGTTTGTCCTGTCCCGACATCTTGATGTGACGTTTGCTCTGGATCAGGGTGATGATCTTCATAGG
>JBAYTV010000116.1:0-5721 GCA_041675405.1 Sideroxydans sp.
AAAAGTCATATGGAAACCTTTCATCACCGCCTTCCAACCTATACGCTTCCAGTCAGCAACCAGTAACAGATCATCTGTTGCTTGAAAAGCTGCCCCGATGCCGTAAGTTTCAGGGAACTGAAAATTAACTACGGATATTTTTCCAGAAAATGAACCAACATTTGTACCTGACATAATCATGTCCATGACAGCTCCATTTGCTGTCATATCACCCAATGATGTCTTGCTGTGATAGCTCGCACCCATGGTCAGTTGTTTATTCACTTTGTAGGTGGCGCCCAACTTACCCGCGTAACCAGTCGATTTAGCACTACCTGTAAATGCGCTCTTATCAGAAAAGTTAAAATATCCAACGCTAGTATTGCCACCCGCCATGAATGTGCCAAACGCTGGGGAAGTGGAGGCTGGGCCAGATGCTGACAAGTTGCCCTGCGCCATCAATCCACCCATTTGAGTAGCTGTCATACCCATTTTCAAATCCATGCTAGACCACACAGCATCCAGAGATCCCCCAACTGTCAGCTCTGGTGATACTTCGTAAGCAAAAGGTACGATCACATTCCCAACAGCGACTTCAGAGCGACTTTCTAAACCAGAACCCGCACCTACCCAATCAGTCGATTTATATTCCGTACCCATGCCGCCTTGCGCGAACATGCCGATACCGTATGCCATGCCGCCCTTCTTATTTGTCCAGCCAATAGCTGGCATGTAATAAGCAGTACCACCGGATTCAGCATCAGGCATACCAGTCATCTTAGAAGTGATACTTGGATGCAAACCACCCAGCGCAATATCCAAACGACTTCCATCCGCCATCAAACCTAATGTGGCAGGATTGTTCGCCATGCCCGCGTTACCATTGTCGTAGGCCATCGATGCACCGCCCATACCGGTAGCGATAGGGCCGTAGCCTTCCATCAACATACCATTGGTCGCATTTGCAAATTGCGGCGTAGCCAAACCAGCAACGCAAAGTGCAGCAAGAATTTTGTTCATCTTCATTTTTTGACTCTCCCTGATTAATTTAACGGAATTGCACTTCACAACGGAACGCGCACATGCACCAACAGTCACAGACCGTTAGCACGCGGAATACGCATTAGATAAACAAACAGACATCGGTATCGCCAGCGAAACCCATGAACATGGTGGCGCCGCCGTATTCGACGTTGTCGATGAATTCGCTCTTGTCGAATTCGAACAGGTCGACGGTCATCTGGCAGGCGATGAATTTCACATCCGCTTCCAGACACAGATCGCGCAATTCTTCCAAGGAAGCAACGCCGTGCTTCTTGAGCTTTTGCTTCATCATCATGGTGGCCATGGACTCCATGCCGGGCAACATCTGCACCATCACCGGCATCGGGATAGGCATGGGCATCGCCGGGTTGGCCAATGGACTGATCATCACATTGGACAGATCTTTGCGTAGCAGTTGCAAGCCATAGAAGGTGAAGAATATCTGCACTTCATATCCCAGCGCCGCAGCTGTCGAAGCCAGAATGAATGGCGGGTACGCCATATCGAGCGTGCCTTTGGTGGCGATGATCGCCATTTTTTTGGTAGTCATGTTTTCCCTTCCGGATTGAATTCTGAGAACTTATTTCTTCTGCATGAAGAAAATATACTTGCCGCCTTCTTCTGTAGAAGCGAGCAACTTATTGCCAGTCTGATCTGCAAAGGCCTGCATGTCCTTGACCGCCCCACAATCCGTAGCGATCACCTTGAGCACCTTGCCGGACTCCATGTCAGTCAATGACTTCTTTGTCTTGATGATCGGTAGCGGGCAGTTCAGTCCACTTGCGTCAAACTCTTTATCGAAATTCATCTTTCTTCTCCGTACTGGTTAATAAGTTGCCACTTGGATATAACGTTGAACCACATAGCACTTTGTGGGCACGGTATTAGGAACGTACCTCAACTTTGAGTCCATAACCACGACGGGCGTGTCACATAGCCCTTTGGAGTTACGTCCCGATCAACTTTTTCGTCTAACTTTAAGGCGCCATCACACAAGGCGTAAAACAAACTCCGGAAGTGCCAAGCAGCACCTCCGGAGAGTTAACTCAAGTCAAGACATCGTTCAGGATGTTCTCCAACCAGTAATCGGCCATCGCGCCCTCCAAATCGGAACGCTTCGCAGAGACACCACCGCCCTCTGCTGACACCATTGCCTGTTTTTCTGCGTTGAAACGGAACACGTTGGCCACATGCACCGATTCGGTGTCGCTCACCATGCTGTAGCAGGTATTCACGATGGTTGGGTTCTGCTCAGGTGCTTGCCCTTGCATCAGTTCGATAACGGCTGCGGCACAAACTTTAGCCTGCGATGTAGCCATGTGCCCCGACTTGGGCAACGCGGCAGCGATCGCATCTCCGATGATATGGATGTTCTTGTGCACCTTGGATTCATAGGTCAAAAAGTCGACCGCGCACCAACGACCATCCGTGCCCACGACACCCGCCATGTTAGCCACTGCTCCGGCCTTCATCGGCGGGATGATATTGAGCACATCTGCCTTGATATCTTCGAATTCAGTCTTGGCTGTCTTGCTCGCCACATCCACTTTCAACACGGCCGCATTGGGGCGATATTCCACCATGTTCGGATACAGTTCTTTCCACGCGGCAGTGAACAAGCCCTTCTTGGAGGTGATATCCGGATTGGCATCCAAGATCAACACTTTGGATTTTGGCTTGTGGTTCTTCAGATAGTGAGCTACCTGACATGCGCGCTCGTAGGGGCCGGGCGGGCAACGATAGGGCGCTTTAGGGATGCTGATGGCGAAGACACCACCGTCCGGCATGGATTCCAGTTGCTTGCGCAAGGCCACAGTCTGAGCACCCGCTTTCCAAGCATGGTGGATTCTCTCTTCAGCCACCTTGGCGTTCAATCCTTCGATTTGCTCGAACATGAAATCAACGCCAGGTGCAACGATCAAACGGTCATAGCTAAGATGTCCATTTGCCAACATCACAACTTGCTTCTCAGGATCAATGCCAGTGACTTCGCCTTGGATCTGTTGGATGCCATATTTTTTCAGACCATCATAGTTGCGAGTCAGATCTTTGATGGTGCGCTTGCCGCTCAGTACTGTGTTACTCATCGGACAGGAAACGAACTGCTTGTTGCGTTCCACCAGCACCACTTCGATCTTGTTCTCACTCCACATGCGGATATATTTGGCGGCGGTGGCGCCACCGAAGCCGCCGCCAACGATAACGACTCGCTGCCCCTTTTTCTGCAATAACTCACTTTTGGCCGAACCAATTCCGGGGACTGCACACCCGGGGAATGTTCCAATGGCGATTCCGGCTACGCTCAACTTCAAAAAATCACGACGATTGATTGACATGTTCTGCTCCCTGATAGATTAATGAGTCGATGATCGACTATGGCCTAGCGTTTTTGCACCGCAAAAAAATCAGCCAACAGGCTGAATTCATCATCGGTGTATCCCTTGGCATGCTGGTGCATGACCGTGGCGGGACGCGCGCCGGATTTAAAATCTTTCATCGAAGCGATGAACAATGCTTTGTCCATCCCTGCCAGAACCGGCGTGCCACCTGCACTATGCCCACTGGTGCCATGACATGCTGCACAAGATGCCGCCAAGTTGCGTGCATGTTTATCTACCTCCGCCTGTGCTTGGATCGCTGGCAAAGCCAAGCCAAGCGCACACGTAATAACGAACAAGTACTTCTTGATCATTTTTTAACTCCCTCGTTAAGGTTAAATTGCTTCCACCCTGCCGCCCCGTTCCAATCAGATGATGATCATCCAGTCGGTCATGCTTACCTTCGCACCGCATTACACTTTTAGAAAGTAGCGCAAAAAAGACGACGCATATTTGAGCACTTACAAAACCACGTCCATAGCCATGACGGGTAATCCATACTACACCTTAGGGTTATTTATCAGTAAATGCTAATTCAGCACAGATGGAAGGCACTGCCGCACAAGGCTTTTCTGTTATGCGAACCTTTTTGCGCCAACACGGCGTTGGTGGAATTTAGAGGAGAGTTCTTCCCATTCGATGATGAGATTGCCACCCGTGGTCTCGTGCTGACGTTCCCAACTGGACAGCAGGTCAAGGCAGGCATGGTCGATATAGTCCAAGTGCTCAAAGTGGATGTGTACTTCAGCGCCTGGTCTGACTTCTTCCAGCGCTGCCGCCAACATGGGAAGGCGGATCAATGTTGCCGCACCTTGCAGATGGATATGCACGCGATTGCTGATGATGTCTTCATCCCATTTGATTTCCAGATGCGAAAAGGCTTGCAGCAATTTGAGTACCGATAGTCCGAGACCGATCAATACACCTTCAAGCAGATTGGTGGTGACGATCAGCACGATGGTCACAACATAGATCGCCACTTCACTCTTACCGAATTTGAGTAGCCCGGGAACAGCTTTGGGATAGGCCAATTTATAACCCGTGAATACCAATACGGCCGCCAAACTGGCGACCGGTATGTAACTCAGGGTGAATGGCAATACGGCGGCAAATAGCAACAGCCAAACTCCATGCAAGATGGTGGATGCTCGCGTCTTGCCCCCTGCCTCGACATTGGCGGTGGAGCGCACGATGACACCTGTCATCGGCAATACACCCAATATGCCGCACAGCGAGTTGCCCACGCCTTGTGCCGAAAGCTCCTTGTCATACTTGGTGCGAGCACCTTGATGCAATTGATCGACTGCGCTGGCGCTCAACAAGGTCTCCGCACTGGCGATGAACGCGACTGAAACAGCAGCGATCAAGATAGCGGGTTCGAATGCACGCCGCAGATTCTCCAGCGTGGGATATTGCACTGCCGACCACAGGTTGTAGATGTCTTGCGGATTGGCCAGCAGGTCGGGAATGTATTTGATCTGGAGTTGCATCGCGGCGGCAACGACGACCGCCGCGACGACGGCAACCAGCGTGGCCGGGATTATCTTTAAACGCTTGGGTGCGAACTTACTCCACAGCACGATCAATGCGATGGTGAGCAGCCCGATGTACAGTGCCTGCAATGAGGCGCCATTCGACTCGATAGTTTCGAATAGCACAGCAGGAATGCCCGCAAAGTTTTGCAGGCCGTCGCCGAGTGGTTTCTTGTCGAGCATGACGTGGAATTGAGAGGCGAAGATCAGCACGCCGATGCCTGCCAACATGCCGTGAATGACCGCGGGGGAAACCGCACGGAACCATTGCCCCAACTTGAGCAACCCAGCCAATAGTTGCATGAGGCCTGCCAAGAGCACGATCACACCCAGCATCGCCATGCCATGCTGTTGTACCAACTGCCACACCAACACAGTCAAACCGGCTGCCGGACCACTGACTTGCAAAGGCGAACCCGCCAAGAACCCAACTACCAGACCGCCGATGATGCCAGTGATGAGCCCCGCCATCGGCGAGACGCCGGAGGCGATGGCGACCCCCATGCACAAGGGTAACGCCACCAGAAAAACAACCACTGAAGCCAACGCATCTTTACCTAGCGTTGCACGAAAGCCCTGCTGTTCTTTACCACTGGTGGCGTGAGTCATATCTTTAGATCCTGTCGCTTACAACCATGTTTTGATTCCGTCGTCGTTTCCAATGCGGGGTTTCAGCAGTCGACGTTTGGCATCTGGACGAACTTCCAACACTTCAACATAGATGGCTTCCAGCGCTCTTTCCTCGTCGGCAAAGATATTCTCCTGCCCGATGTAATCCAGCAAACCGG
>JBAYTV010000117.1:0-5718 GCA_041675405.1 Sideroxydans sp.
ACTCACAAGCCCAACTCAATGGCGTGGCGAGGAAATTGAATCAGCGTCCAAGGAAGACGTTAAACTATGAAACACCCGCTGAACGATTTAACCAACTTGTTGCATCGACCGGTTGAAACCGCAACCCATAAGCGCCATTCAGATTCCTGCCAACGGACGCTCGACAACAATTCGAGCTTGGCACCTTTAATTCACTTTAGAAATATTCAACTCTTCTGAGTGTGTATGCATCAAAACACTCGGGCTTACAAACTGGGCAAAAGGGGAACCTAACTAGCGTCCGTCCATCAAGCTTGAAGACATGTCCTTTGGGGCACTCAAAACCGACTTTTGTTATTCCGTTCCCAAACCCTTTTAGCGGACTCAAACCAGAGTCTTTAAGCTGGGCTTCAATCCACTGTGCGCCCTTTTTGGGCTTGGGTTTTGGAATTGGCGCTAGTGACGCGACTTTGCGAATGCCCGCTGACTTAGCTAGTTCCAAGCCCTGATTAACCCAATCCCAAGTGATGAATTTATCATCTAGCTTTATAAGCTCGTCACTCAATGCATATGGAATTTCATTCAGTGGTGATCTGTGAAAAAAAACACTCTCCGCATTGTAAGTGTCTTCTACAGCGAAGAACTCTTTTATTACCCATTCTTGGCCAGTAGCTTCAACAAGCTTTCCTGCAACCTTATCGAATTGAGTGTTGTGTTCTTTCAAGCGGACTTCTGGATTTCTCGTAGTCAAACCCACCTTAATTAAACATTGGTCAGAGGGGTGGATGAGTACATAAATAAAGCCAGCTTTTACAGGCATATCAATTGTTCCAATTTTTTCTCACGAAAATAGCAGGTATGAACTGAAAAACATCCTCTCACAAAGACTGCTTCTGGCCGATTGCGGACATAGAAATACCGAGCAGAATGAGCAATCATTTTTGCCCAAACAACTCATCCAGCGGATTCTTCCCCGCATTCACACTTGCTGCAACTTTCTTCACGGTGAATTCCTCTTCGATGTTGTCGCGATAGAAGCTCCACGCTGCACCGGAACTGCTGAGTCTGCGCCACAGGTCTTCACCCACGCCGCTGTATTGCAGCGTCTCGCCTGTGTCGAGTTTGACTTGCAGGATGCGCGCTCTCGCGTCGTAGCCGATGGCGCGTAGCTTGCCGGAGTTGATGGGTTTCATTTCCATGGCGTTAGCGAATAGAGTTGCCCGCAATCTCGCGCGGCGCTGAATGCGAATGTGTTGAATCACGCATGCGCCGAACGATGCCTATCGGTCACGCCACCGTCACTGCCTTATCCAGATACACATCCTGGATCGCATTCAGTAGTGCCACGCCTTCTGCCATCGGTTTCTGGAACGCCTTGCGCCCGGAGATAAGTCCCATGCCGCCCGCGCGTTTGTTGATGACGGCAGTGCGCACGGCTTGTTGCAGGTCGTTCTTGCCGGACTCACCCCCCGAATTGATCATGCCTACGCGTCCCATGTAGCAGTTTGCCACTTGGTAGCGCACCAGGTCGATGGGATGGTCAGTGGTGAGTTCGCTGTATACCTTGGGGCTGGTCTTGCCGAATTTGATGGCGTTGTAGCCGCCGTTGTTCTCGGCCATCTTCTGCTTCACGATGTCGGCATTGATGGTCACGGCAAGGTGGTTGGCTTGCCCTGTGAGATCGGACGCCACGTGATAATCCTTGTCCGCAGTCTTGAACGCGGGGTTGCGCAGATAGGCCCACAGGATGGTGGCCATGCCAAGACTGTGCGCGTGTTCGAAGGCATCGGAGACTTCCTGTATCTGACGGCGCGAATGTTCGGAGCCGTAGAAGATGGTGGCACCCACCGCCACCGCGCCCATGTCGAACGCTTGGTCCACGCTGGCGAAAAGAGTCTGGTCGTAGATGTTGGGATAGGTGAGCATCTCGTTGTGGTTGATCTTCACGATGAAGGGAATCTTGTGCGCATAGCGGCGCGCCACCGAACCCAACACGCCGAGCGTGGAAGCCACACCGTTGCAACCTCCCTCGATAGCGAGTTTGACGATGTTCTCCGGATCGAAATACATGGGATTGGGCGCGAACGAGGCACCGCCGGAATGCTCCACGCCCTGATCCACCGGCAACAGTGAAAGATAACCGGTGTTCGCCAGTCGGCCTTGGCCATATAAAGCTTGCAGGCTGCGCAGCACGCCTGTTTTGCGATCCTTCATCGCCACCACCCTATCCACATAATCCGGCCCCGGCACATACAGCGATTCTTTGGGAATGCCGACGCAACGATGATCCAACAAATAAACTGCTTCTTCGCCCAGCAATTGCACGATGTTCGTCATGACTTATCTCCTTTGAATGAATACCAAAACGCAGGAATCATCTTACTCCTGCATGATTGAGATGTAACGCGGGGATGCATGAGTGTTATTCGAGTTGATGATTTGATGCGGGTGGTCTGATAGACAGCCGGACTAACCCCGGTGGCCGTGGGTGGCTGTGCACCCTGTTAAACTCCGTGTATTGCCTTTAAGTCACTCTTAAGACATGGGAGCATCAAGATGAAAAAAGAATTTTGGCTGGAGCGCTGGGAGCGCGCGGAGATCGGGTTTCACCAGAACGAGATCAATCCCTATCTGCTTCGCTACGGGCAGGCGCTGTCGCTAGCGGACGGGGGCGTGGTGTTCGTGCCGTTGTGCGGTAAGAGTATCGATATGGTGTGGTTGCGTCAGCAGGGATGCACGGTGCTTGGGGTTGAGCTGAGTGCCATCGCGGTGCGGGATTTCTTCACAGAGAACGGTCACTCGCCCACCCATACGAACACGGGCAAGTTCGTGTGTTGGGAGGCGGAGGGCATCCGCATCCTATGCGGGGATTTCTTCGATCTGAGCAAAGAGGACATGGCGAAGGTGAGTGCGGTATATGACCGTGCCTCGTTGGTGGCGCTGCCGCCAGACATGCGTGAGTGTTACGCGCGCCACTTGGTGGATATCCTGCCTTCTGGAACGAAGATACTGTTGGTCACCTTCGATTATCCGCAGGCAGAGATGCAGGGGCCGCCGTTCGCGGTGTCGGTGAACGAGGTGGGGACGCTCTACAGTCAGTACGCAGAGATACACCTGGTGGCGCAAGAAGATGTGCTGGAACAGAACCCGCGCTTCAAACAACGCGGCATGACGCGGATGCAGGAGAATGTGTTCTTGCTTACGCTACGGTGAGTCCTAGCGAGCACCAGTCTTGCATGCCGCCGCGATACCACTTCAGTTTGGCGGCGGGATAGCCGAGCGCAAGTAGCGTGCGGATGTAGTTGGGTGTTTGTCCGCACCACGGGCCGTTGCAGAAGATGGTCAGGGTGCGGGCGTCGTTGAAGTTGTGAACGCCGTTCGTTTCTTTCACGCCGAATATCTCAAGCAATGTGTTTCTCACACCAGGCAGGTCGGTGGCGCGCCCGGCCATGTCTTGAGCATAGGGAATATTGATCGCGCCGGGGATAGTGCCTTTTGCATACCAATCGGGTGTGCGCGAGTCGATGACTATCAGTCTTGCATCCCCTTCACGTATGCGCTGCAGCTGAGCCAACACTTCCAGTTCGCCGAACGTCTCTACGCCTGCCGCCAGTTGCATGGGTTGGATGCAGTAGGGCGGGCAGGGACGCGCGGTGAGCGCGTATTCGGTTCTGATGGTGGCGGACGCATCCTGCTCGCGCCGGATGGTGACCGATTGGCCAAGGTGCAGCACCTCCACGGACGGCAGGCGCAGGCTGATGTTGTAGTCGGGCATATCGGTTCTTAGTGCGGAGTTAGAAAGTGTAGATGCCGATGCAGAGGGTCGTTTCCTGTTGTTCATTCTTGATGGCGGTGATGGTCAGCCAGAAGGGATGGAGGATGCGCCCCTCTTTGGTCGTGCATCCCTGATTTGAAGATGCGGGGATTCTGGCCGATGACTTCTTCCATGCTGTAGCCCAACTTGGCCAGGAACTTTTTGTTGGTGTGGATGATGTCCTAGACATGATATTTTTCCTGATTGGATTTGCCCTTCCGATGATGTTCCAGTCTATGCAGATTGGCAACAGGAGCATGCTCTTACTCGAGTAAAGGGTAGGGGCATGGCAGGTATGAGGCGCTGGAAGATGATAGTCTGTAAGCTATCTAGAGGAGAGTATCCATGGAGCAAGCTACAGCAACGATCACCGAGTTCAAACGACGCAGACACACGTTCTATGTGCGCGGCATCTTGCCAGTGATAGCGACCATTCTTGTGGGATGTTGGGTGATGTGGCAGGGACTGCCAGATGATAAGCCCATCGTGTTGGTGGCGAATCTGTTGATCTTTGCAGCGGGAATTTGGTACGTCATCTCGGCGAAGCGTTACTACCGCTGCCCCGCGTGCGAGAAGGTGGTGGTGCCTACCAAGGCGGATGGCAGGCCGAGCGACATCAGCTTCGGTATTGACTACTCGCCAGAAGAGTGTCCGTATTGCAAGGTCAGGTTGCGTTAGTTTTTTGTGTCGCGTCATCCCCGCGAAGGCGGGGATCCAGGGTCTTGTTGAAACTGGGTTCCCGCCTTCGCGGGAACGACGGGTTTCGGCATGTTCCCCTGTTAAACTTCAGCACCAATCCAAAGGAGCAAAAAAAGTATGAAGATCGTCTTTGCAATCTGCCTATTCCTCTCTACCTCATTCGCATGGACGGCTGAACCTCATGCGGCAATGCAGGCTGAATCTGCCACGGTCGAAGGCAAGGTGCTGGAAGTGCTGAACGTGGAGGGCTTCACTTACCTGCGTCTCGATACTCAGCAAGGCGAGGTGTGGGCGGCGGTGATCAAAGGGCAGATCAAGAAGGGGGATATGGTCACGCTGGGTGACGTGAGCGTGATGAATGACTTCGAGAGCAAGACGCTGAAGCGGAAGTTCGATCGGATATTGTTCGGCAACTTGGCGGGTACGAATGGCGGTGCCGCCAAGCCGTCTGCATTGGGTTCTTCTTTCACTGTGACGCCGCCGCGTACGCCAGCGCCAAAGCTAGATGTCATCAGTGACGCCCCTGTCGCCAAGGCGACAGGGGCGAACGCCAAGACGGTCGCCGAGGTGGTCACCAACGGCAGCAAGCTGAAAGGCAAGGCAGTGGTGGTGCGCGGCAGGGTGGTGAAGTACAACGCAGACATCATGGGGAAGAACTGGGTGCATCTGCAGGATGGTTCAGGCTCGGCAGCGGACGGTACAAATGACATCTTGGTGACGACCGCCAACGAGACACACGTGGGGGCGGTGGTGACGGCGACCGGTGTGGTGCAGACCGATAAGGATTTCACTGCGGGCTACGCTTACAAGGTGCTGATCGAAGAAGCGAAACTGAAATAAGACTTTGCAAAGGACGTGAAAAAGGCGATCACGGGGTCGCCTTTTTATTGAGCGTGAAATGATTCAGTAGAGTAACTCTACCCAACGCCCAGCGGCGACCAACTCCTTGCGCTTCGCGCTCCATGCTTCAGACGAACCCGCGATGGTACTCATCGCTTTGTCGATCTGTGCTTGCATCTTGGTCAAGCCTGCCATGTAGATGCGGCTGTTCGCGCTGTTTACCATCGCCCACACTTCGGCGGCGTTCTGTTCCAGTGCTTTGTCTATGGCCACGGGTTCGTTGAAGCTGGGACGTGGGCTAATGGCTTGGAAAGCTTTGAACGTGGGTTGGTCGTAGTAGTTGGCGAGGTCGTTGTTGGCATCGTTCAGGTAGAGCATCTCCAAGC
>JBAYTV010000118.1:0-5685 GCA_041675405.1 Sideroxydans sp.
GAACGCAAGTTTGCCGTAATGACGCAGGGTGCCGTAACACAGGTCTTGCAATGCGCCGCGTTCTTGCGCGGTATACGCCGTATGCTGACGCAAACTCTCCGACAACACTTGATTGAGGTTGCGTCCTTCAAAGACGCTGATGATGATCCTAGCTGCTTCGAGTTGGATATGTTGCATGGTCAAAACACGCCGAAGCGATCACCGATCTTGATTGGGAAACTCTGGATGAATTGGGCTACAGGCAGCGCTTTCCCACCCGGTTTTTGCATGACTTCGATCCCCAGCGCATCCTTGCCGCAAGCGACCCAGATGCATTCTTTGTCTATGGCTAGAACGATGCCCGCAGCATTCGCACCTAAATCCTGTTGGCGTAAGCGAGCGCGGATGACTTTGATTGGCATATCACCCATCGTTGTGTGCGCCACGGGAAAGGGATAATAGCCGCGTACGGCACGATCCAATTGCCCTGCCTCCGCAGTCCAATCGAGCAAAGCCTCGCTCTTGCTTAACTTGGCCGCATAGGTCGCTAGCTGGTCATTTTGTTTCTCAGGACGCAGTTGTTGCTGCTCGACGTGTTGCAATGTTTCGATGATGGCCTGTGCACCTAACCCAGCAAGCTTGTCATGCAAAGTCTCAGCAGTATCGCTATTCGATATTTCACAGACTTTCTTCAGCAACATGTCGCCCGTATCTAGGCCCACATCCATCTGCATGATGGTGATGCCCGTTTCTTTATCGCCCGCCAAGATGGCGCGTTGTATCGGTGCTGCACCACGCCATCGTGGGAGCAAAGAAGCGTGTATGTTCAAACAACCTTTTTTGGGTAACTGCAAAACCGCTTGGGGGAGGATCAATCCATATGCCGCAACCACCATCACGTCGGCATTCAATGCGGCGACCTCTTGCTGTGCTTCTTCAGTTTTCAGCGATACAGGCTGTAGTACTGGGATACCCCTTTGCTGCGCCATTTGTTTCACGGGGCTGGCGGTCAATTGCATACCGCGCCCCGAAGGGCGATCCGGCTGCGTCAACACCGCAACGACTTCGTGCTTGTCTAACAACGCCGCCAAGGCTTGGGCGGCGAAATGGGGAGTACCAGCAAAGATGATTCTCACAACGGATATGCCATTAAAGTGTCTCGCGGCGTTGCTTCTTAAGCTTGGCGCGGATGCGGGTCTGTTTAAGATGGGACAGATGCTCGACGAACACCCGTCCTTGTAGATGGTCCATCTCATGTTGGATGCACACGGCCAGTAAGCCATCGGCTTCTAACTTGAACTCCTTGCCATTCTCATCCAGCGCTTGGATGACGACCCGCTCCGCACGAGTGACATCCTCATAGATCCCCGGGACGGAAAGACAGCCTTCTTCACTTACTTCTTCACCTTCAGCAGTAAGTAGTTCAGGATTGATCAACACCTTCAGATCGTTATGCTCCTCGGAAACGTCGATCACGACGATGCGCTCATGTACATCCACTTGCGTCGCTGCCAAGCCTACACCGGGTGCTGCATACATCGTTTCTGCCATGTCTTTGATCAGCTTGCGGGTCTGCTCGGTGACGGAAACGACAGATTTAGCCACCTTGTGCAGGCGAGGGTCGGGGTACTGAAGAATTGGGAGGAGTGCCATAAATGCTTGCCAACTGAAGAGACTACATGCAGAATTTAAACAGGTGCGCAAACTTTGCACCGCATTTCTTTACTTTGCTGGGGTTTTCCATGCGCAAGATTATATCGCTGATTTGTCTCCTGTTGCCCATCCTTGCTAACGCTGACGAGGTACAGATACGCGAAGACGCGCCTGACCGCCACATCGTCGTCAAAGGCGACACCCTGTGGGACATCTCTGCTAAGTTCTTCAAAGACCCTTGGAAATGGCCTGAAATTTGGGCACTTAACAAACAAGACATCAAAGATCCACATTGGATCTATCCGGGCAATGTGGTCTATCTAGACCGTCATTCGGGTACGCTTTCGACAAACCCTCCTTCTGGTGGCACGACTTCAGCCACCACACAGTCCTCTGATGTCGCTCCAGCTAATGACACCGAGAAATTCTCTCCCAAAGTTCGCGTGGTCGGTCAGAACAGCGAAGCGATCCCAGCAATCCCGCTGAACATCATCAGTTCCTTCCTGAGCAGACCCCTAGTTGTTGAGGGGGAAGAGTTGGAATCCGCTCCAAAGCTGGTTGGCACCTATGAGCAACGCACTTTGCTTTCCGCCAATGACATCGCTTATGCAAAAGACCTCCCCTCGGACAAAGGGGCACAATGGCAGATCTATCGTCCTAGCGTGACCTTTGTCGACCCAGATACAGACGAAGAGTTGGGGCAAGAAGTTTTGTATCTAGGTGATGCGACCGCCGAAAAATTCGGCGACCCAAGCACCATGCGTATCACCAAGTCTGTTTTAGAGATCAACAAAGGCGACTACTTCGCTCAGGCTGCATCTGGTTATTCCGCGAACTTTCTGCCACATGCGCCCAGCACCAATATCAACGCCAAGATCATCTCTATCTACGGTGGCGTTGAACAAGCAGGGCAGCGCGCCGTCATCACTTTGAACAAAGGACAGCGTGACGGAATAGAAGTAGGGCACGTACTGGGTGTCTACCAAAAAGGCGAGGTCATCAAGACCAAAGGTTGGTTCACGCCTAACGTCGTATTGCCTGACATGCGTTACGGTTTGGTGATGGTGTTCCGCGTATTCAACAAGGTATCGTATGCCTTGGTGATGGAAACCAAGTTGCCCGTTCAATTGCTGGATCGCGCAAGTACACCAGAGTAAATGCAGCTAGACGCCTCACTCGCGTCCTGGCTCAAACTCAGTCAGATCTCAGGGCTAGGTAACGAAGGCTTGCGGCGCTTGCTGCAAGCCTTCGGTTCACCCGATGCTGTTCTCGGCGCTTCTGTCTCATCCCTCTCCCAGCATGTAAAACCTTCCGTTGCGAAAGCTATCCGGGAAGATTTCGACATATCACGCTTTGATACTGCAGCCGCTTGGCTGAACGACCCCGCCAATAGAGTCATCACGCTCGCTGATGCGGAGTATCCGCAAGCACTGCTGAACATCTCCGATCCGCCGTTAGTTCTATATATAAAAGGCCGGCTTGATTTATTGAACGTTCGCTCACTAGCCGTGGTTGGCAGCCGTAATTCGACTGCGCAAGGTGTACGCAATGCCGAAGCTTTTGCCAAAGCGGTTTCCGAATCTGGATTGTGTATCGTCAGCGGTATGGCACACGGCATCGATGCAGCGGCACATAAAGGTGGTTTGCAAGGTGTCGGTTCAACTATTGCTGTTGTGGGTACCGGTTTGGACAAGGTCTATCCTGCTGCGAATCGCGAGCTCGCTCATCAGTTGGCTCAACACGGAACGATCATTTCTGAGTTTCCGCTAGGAACCCCGCCCCTAGCCTCTAATTTTCCGCGCCGCAACCGCATCATCAGCGGTTTGAGCGACGGATGTCTGGTGGTTGAGGCGTCGTTGCAAAGCGGCTCACTCATCACCGCCCGCATGGCATTGGAGCAGGGCAGGGAAGTGTTCGCCATCCCTGGCTCCATCCACTCGCCGCAATCCAAGGGCTGCCACTCACTCATCAAACAAGGCGCGAAACTAGTAGAAAGTGCGCAAGACATCTTAGAAGAGCTTGGTTTTACCTCTGGGTCGACAACGACTGGGACGGTCGCCGAACATCCACTATTGACGCATCTTGGCTACGATTCCGCCGATATCGAGACCTTGGCTCAGCGTAGCGGCTTGACGATAGCTGAGCTATCCGCCATCCTGTTGCAACTTGAGCTGGATGGCGCAGTCGCGACTCTCCCCGGCGGGCTTTATCAACGAATCGCTTAGAAAACCCCCTTTATGTTCGATATCTTGTTGTTTTTGTTTGAAAGTTATTTCGATGCAGGTAGCTATCCCGAACCCAATCGCCTCTCCGCAAAGCTCACTGCGGCGGGTTTTGAGGAAGAGGACATCAATCAAGCGTTGACTTGGTTGTCTGGATTGCGCGAGCTTACTAATGCCACCTATCCCGAGAGCATCAACCATAGTGGTCTGCGTTGCTATACCGATTTTGAAGCAGAGCGCATCAGCGAAGAAGGGCTACGTTTCGTGGCTTTTTGGGAACATAACAAGATCATTACACCCATCGAGCGCGAGATGATCATCGACCGCGTAGTCGCTTTGGGTCGCAACAAGCTATCAGTAGACAAGGTCAAACTCATTGCATTGATGGTGCTCTGGAACCAGCACGAAGACCTCGATCCGATGTTGATCGAAGACTTGCTCACCCCAACCGAGGCGGCACAACTACACTGATCCCACATGGCAAAGAACCTTCTGATCGTCGAATCCCCCGCCAAGGCTAAGACACTAAAAAAATATCTAGGCAAAGATTACGAAGTCCTAGCTTCTTATGGTCACGTGCGGGATCTCATACCGAAGAACGGTGCGGTCGATGTAGATAACGGTTACACGATGAACTACGAGACTATCGCACGTAACAGCAAACACGTGGATGCCATCGCCAAAGCGGCAGCTGATGCAGACACCATCCTGCTCGCACCCGACCCGGACAGAGAAGGGGAGGCCATTGCTTGGCATATCTCCGAACTGCTGAAAGGTAAGCGCGCACTCAAGGGCAAAGCCATGAAACGCGTGGTCTTCTACGAAATCACCCAATCTGCAGTACAAGAAGCGGTCGCTCACCCACGCGAGATCTCCATGCCCTTGGTGAACGCCCAACAGGCCCGGCGCGCCTTGGACTATTTGGTTGGATTCAACCTGTCACCGTTGCTGTGGCGCAAGATAAGACCTGGGCTTTCGGCGGGTAGAGTGCAAAGTCCCGCGCTGCGTCTCATCGTCGAGCGTGAGCTGGAGATCGAGAAGTTCAAGAGCCAAGAATATTGGTCTGTGCATCTGGATAGCCAGAAGAACAGCACCCCCTTCAAAGCCAAGCTGTTCCAGTTCCAAGGCAAGAAGCTGGATCAACTGAGCATCGGCAGTCAAAAGGAATACGACGCCATCCACGCCAAGTTGGTGGATGCCAAGCTGCCTCCCAAGGTGGTGCGCGTAGAAAAGAAGGGCAAGCAACGTAGTCCTGCCGCACCTTTTACAACCTCAACTCTGCAACAGGAGGCTGTGCGCAAACTGGGCATGACCTCTGATCGCACCATGCGTACCGCACAGTCGTTGTATGAGGGCGTAGATATCGGCGGCCAGACCATCGGTCTCATCACCTATATGCGTACTGATTCGCTGAGCTTGGCGAATGAAGCGGTTGCAGAGATCCGTGGCTATATCGGCGAAAACTTCGCCTCCGATTACCTGCCCAGCAAGCAGCCCACTTACAAGAGCAAGTCGAAGAACGCGCAAGAAGCGCACGAAGCGATTCGCCCGACTGGAATCCAGCGCACGCCCGATAGCTTGCGCGATCACCTAACCATCGATCAGATGCGCCTTTACGAGATGGTTTGGAAACGCACGCTCGCCTCGCAGATGTCGCCCGCTCGTTTTGACACAGTGAGCGTGGATATCCGCTTGAGTAGCGATGACACGTTGTTCCGCGCCTCTGGCCAGACCTTGGTATTCCCTGGCTTCATCAGCGTCTATATGGAAGACGTGGACGATGCCGAAGAGGAAGACAGCGCCAAGTTGCCGCCGTTAGTTGAAGGTGACA
>JBAYTV010000119.1:0-5682 GCA_041675405.1 Sideroxydans sp.
ATTCAGGGCTTGGTCATGCAGTCATCGATCTTTGGCGGGAAGCACGCCCTTCAGCAACAAGCAGAAAAAACATTCCCCATTTTTTTGCACGGCATCAAAACACGTAGTTAAAATTAACCAACACAAGGAGTCACCATGAAAAAACGGTCCATCTTAGCTGTATCACTTATCACCTTCGCATTGTCCCTATCTCATGCGCAAGCCGCAGAACCTCTTGAGTTGCAAAAAGTGATGAAGGAGCTTGGCAAGAATATGCAAGTCATCACCGATGGCATCTCGCGCGAAGACTGGGAGTTGGTTGCCAAAACTGCACCGCTGATCGCTGCGCATCCGCAACCCCCTGTTTCTGAAAAGATGCGCATCATGAAATTCATGGGGCCAGAGATGTCCAACTTCAAAGCGCTCGATGGGGAGACCCATGACGCAGCACATGGCCTAGAGCATGCTGCACACGAGAAGGACGGGCAGAAAGTCATCGCTGCTTTTCAGCAGGTGCAAACCACCTGTTTGAATTGTCACCAAACGTTCCGTGGCAAATTTGTTGAACATTTCTACGGCCCTGCAAGCAAGTAAAACGGTTGTTGGCGCACCATCACCCAAGGAGAGCATAGTATGAAGAATTGCAAATTGAGCTGGATGTTGGTCGCCATACTGTCCGTTATTGTTGCTGTGTTGGGGTATAAATTCACGGTGGGTAACGTCCAACCATCCGATGATGGACGGCAGGCAGTCATGTTAAGTAAAGATGAACGCAATGCTTTGTTGCTGGAAATGCGGGTGTGGCTTCAAAGCTCGCAAGGGATATTGGCAGCAGCTTCGGTGAAAGATTTCGATGCGGTCATCAAGTCGGCGAAAGCATCCGGCATGGAGGCTGAGGCAGACACGCCGGGTTCGTTGTTCAGAAAGATCCCCATCGAAATGAAGACACTGGGTTTCGATACGCGCAGCAAGTTCGACGACATCGCCGCTGAAGCTGCAAAATCGAAAGACAGCAATCTGGTGGCAACCAAGTTGAGTGTCGCGATGAATAACTGCATCGCTTGCCACGAGATGTATCGCTTCGTGGAAGAAACGAAATAAACCCAGCCGAACCGTTCAGGTTCGGTATTCATTCAAAAGAAAGGTGACATAAGCATGACTACAATCAAACAACCTAGAAGCTGGCTGATAAGCGTACTTTCGATCGTGGCGGTCCTATTTGGTCTGATGACGATCAAGGAAGGTGGCGCGGTGTTGCTGGGCAATGAGGAAGCAGTTGCGGCGGCAGGAAATTATGTGCCATTCGTGCTCTGGTTCAATTTCCTGTCGGGCTTCGCCTACATAGCTGCCGGTGTTGGATTATGGCTACAGCAACGCTGGGCGGTCTGGCTTGCTATCGCCATCGCAGCAGCGATCATGATCACGTTCGCCGCTTTCGGCATGCACATCAACACCGGTGGCGCTTATGAGCAACGCACGCTAGTCGCAATGGGTATGCGTACTGGGGTTTGGTTGGTGATCGCGGCTGTGTCGGTACAGATGCTGTTGCGGAAGCGCATATAAGCGCTACATCCCCGATAGCAGTCAACAGCGTGCGATTTCTTTTAGGTATGACCTTAGGTGTGGGCTTGTGGCTACCAATCCTAGCCCAAGCCGACAATGGATGGCTCATTGCTAGCCAGCATGAATGGGTGAATAGTGGAGAGGAATTAAGGCTTGAAATTATTCGCCCTGATGCAAGCAGTGTGTGGCCAGAAGCCTTGGTTTTAAATATTAGGTCAAACAATGAAGCTAGCAAGATTGTTCTCTTGCCGCTGTCGGTCGCGGGGGATAGTGCCAGTAGGCGTATTTACTTTGCTAGGTTGCCACAAAGATACGCTGGGTTGCTGCAGATCGATGCACAAGAACTCGCAACAAACTCATTGTTGATAAATGTCATATCTCCAAACACACCAATTTCTTTAGCGGTAGATAAGGATGCCGAGTCATCGTTAAGTATGGACCCTCTGCCAGCCATCGAGCCTGCACTTTCAGCTCTTGAGCCTGTGTATTTCGTGATGGGTTCGAGTAAGACCTTGAATTCGCGCTTCCAACTGAGTTTCAAATATCGTCTCTTTGATGCTGAATCTGATCCCGTAACATGGTTACCTGCGTTGAGTAAATTACACTTTGGCTATACCCAAACTTCTTTTTGGGATATGAGTTCAAGTTCAATGCCATTCCATGACACCAATTATCGCCCCAGCCTATTCTGGCAATCCAAGCTAGATGAAATGGGCACATATGGGCCGGCTTTTTTACGTGGTGGACTAGAGCATGAATCCAATGGCAGGGACGGTGCATTTTCCCGCAGCATAAACATTGCATTTTTCCAGCCTGCTTGGAGAAGAAATCTCGATGATGGCAAGTTGCTATTCTTCTCGCCTCGTCTTTACGGTTACCTTAATCAGGATGGAAATCCGGACATCGCAAGTTACCGTGGCTATGTGGATTGGCAATTTAGATACGGAGATGAGCGTGGATGGTTGCTTACCAGCCGGATGCGAACAGGCACAGCGGGCTATGGGAGTGCCCAACTGGAATTTTCGACACCGCTTCGAAAGCCACTGTTCGCCAGAACCGGGGGATTTTTCAGCGTTCAGTTATTTGAAGGTTACGGTGAAAGCCTGCTGGACTATAACGTGAAGAAGCCAACACAACTTCGCATCGGGTTTTCAATCATAAGGTGAGTCGTTAAGCCATCTTGGCTGGTAATCGAATAGACTTGGTGCGCAACTAAAATCCTGCCGATACCGACAAACCGTATCCGCTATCGGCACTGCCTGCAGAAAATCCTTTCAATACATATCCGCGCAGATAGACATCTGGTGTTAATTCTTGGCTTGCGTATAGCGATGCGTCTTGTTGCTCAGAGCCTGTGACAGTAGATTTTTGAGCGTACCTATAATCCATGCCGATGCGTGTCTGTTCACTGAGGCGGTAGCTAGCGCCAACTGAACCAAAGAACACGTTGTTCATCGGCTCCGTGGTCGAACTGCCAACCACCTCGTAGCCGAGGGAGAAGCCGGGGGAGAGATCACCGACACGCGTGTAGGCATATAGCTGTGCTGAATAATCATTCAAGCCAGAACCGAATGCTTTGCTTGCCGTGCCGAATTTGATCCGTCCAGTCAGGTCGATGCCTGAATCCGAATCGTCACTTGAATAGAGGTTGTAGGTCGCCATCGTGACCACATCGCCCAGACCGGATTGAGTTGTTCGGGTCTTCGTTGTTGTCGTGGTAGTAGTGGCACTGGCACGCCTACCACCCGTCCTGCCGCTGACGACCACATCGCCTTCGCCAGTGACGAAAAGGTAGGGTACGACCAGCTTCAACGACCACGCCCCTGTTTCATAGAGTGCGCTAACAGGAATAGAAACCGTATCGGTCGCCGAGGCGGTGCCATATTTGCCCGAGCTGTAATCAAAACCGCTACTCAAGGTGAAATACGTGTCTTCATCCGCGTGTGCATTGGGGGCGGCGAATAGGGTAATGCCCATCAATGCGGCGTTTATCCAATCATTACGTCGTTTCATGTTTGCCATATCCTTGATCAACGGTTGCGACCGCCGCCGCGTTGCATCGCGCCGCCCCGGTTGTCACTCGTGCGTGCGGCTCTATCGCTCCGCTCGGCTCGTGCGCGATAGCCTTGTCCATAGCCGGTGTCTGGTTTGTCGGCTCGATCCGGTGCCGCCTCTGTAGCACCCGATCCAGTCGCTTTGTCTGGAAGGCGCGGACTGGCCTCCTCGATCTGATTCTGGAGTCGGGCACGGTAAACCTCATATTCTTGCGGTGTCATCGTGTGATGTTGTGCAAGACCAGAGGAAGTCGATTCTTCTGCCCAAGCCCCACTACTACCTAGACACGGACAGATGAGCGCGGCCAAGAAAAATGCGTATGATATTTTCATTTGCGTTGTACCTCGAAAAAGAGTTGCGAACAACAGGCTATCGGATGCAGTCGCACGCAACTCTTAGGGAGGTGGCATTAACGACCCTTTTGCCCAGCACCTGCACCTTGTCCGCCGCCAGCGCCGCGTTGTGAGCCGGCACCCGAGCCATCACGCGCTTTCGTTCCTTTGCCCTTGTTGGTGTTGCCACCCGATGCGCGCATTGCAGCACGTTGTTCTGCTGTCATCTCGGCCTGTTTCTCTGCGCGATATGCCTCGCGTTGCTCTTGTGTCATATTGGCTGTTTCAGCCCGATGTTGCTCGCGCACTGCGGCTGGATCTTGCACGGGGGGGACAGCGGGGGCATCGGCTGCAAGAGAAGCGCCAGCAGCGAATAGACCCATTGTCAAAAGAGTGTTGAGAAGCATTGTTTTCGTTTTCATGATGATCTCCTAATTGATTTGGTGGTTCGTTCAAATCAGGTTTCTTGCCTGACGAGTGCATAGTGCGCTTGAGGCGTTACCGAGTGATTTCCGATTCGCATCAATTTGTAACGATGTGTTACCGAGGCTATTTCGGCTGAGACAGGTGGATTTACCATCGGTTATAGTGGGACGCATGGATGCCAAACAAATTCTGGTGGTAGATGACGATGCAGGCTTGCGTGAGTTGTTGCAGGAATACCTGACTGCGCAAGGCTATCAAGTCACTGCCGTAGCTGACGGCATCGGAATGGAGGCGCACCTCGCAGACCATGCGGTGGAGCTTGTGATTCTTGATCTCATGCTGCCGGGTGAGGATGGTTTGTCATTGGCGCGCAAATTACGCGCTCAGGGTGATCTCCCTATCATCATGCTTTCGGCGCGTGGCGAAGATGTTGACCGCATCATTGGGTTGGAAGTGGGCGCTGACGATTATCTGGCCAAGCCTTTCAATCCGCGTGAGCTGTTGGCACGTATCCGCGCCTTGTTGCGGCGTAAAGAAAAAGCACATGCCACGCTTGAGATGGCAAAGCCAGACGCGCATCGCTTCGGCCCATATTTGTTGAACATGGAATCACGTGATCTGCATAAGAATGGAATAGCGCTTGCACTGACAGCGGGCGAATTCAATTTGCTGCGTATCTTTGTCGAACACCCGAATCGTGTCTTGAGCCGGGACGGCATCATGGACATGCTCAAGGGATATGAACGTTCTCCCTTTGATCGCAGCATCGATGTGCGTGTCACGCGGTTGCGCCGCAAGATCGAAGACGACCCAAACTCGCCTGCGTATATCCGTACCGTATGGGGAGAAGGTTACCTGTTCGTGCCAAGCAACAACACACAGTGATGCAACATAACAAAACAGTGCACTCACTTTTTCGCAACACCGCCTTTACGGTTGCGGCCTCGCTATTGGTATTCCAGCTCATCTTGATCGCGGTGACGGTGAACTACATTCTGCTTCCGATGGCGAAACGCTCCGCGGGCGATCTATCTGCCCTGTTGGTCCTGTCCGCGCAAACTTGGGTAGAGCTGCCACCCGACACACGCAAAGACTTTGAGTTGGAATTGATCCAAAAGCACCAGTTCATGTTGTTCGAAGACCTGCCTTCCTTGCCGCCAAGGAACGAATTCTTTCCTTACTTGAGCCTGTTGGATAGTGCGCTCTCTGCCCGAACTGGCGAGCTTGTTTCCGTCAAAGTGACCAAGCTGGAAACCACATGGTTCTGGGCAGAGATACATACCGGCGGCAAATTGATCCGCATCGGTTTCCCCAAACAACGTCTCGA
>JBAYTV010000120.1:0-5666 GCA_041675405.1 Sideroxydans sp.
AGACGCCGCCCAGCCATGAAGTATTGAATGCGAAGCTGGCCGATTTCCATGCCAAGTTGCCGCTTGCCGATGTGGTCATCTTGTCCGACTACGGTAAAGGCGGTCTGACCCATATCGCGGAGATGATCAAGGCGGTACGCGCAGCGGGCAAATCTGTGTTGGTCGATCCCAAGGGGGACGACTATGCGCGCTATCAAGGTGCGACACTGCTCACGCCGAATCGTAGCGAGTTTCGTGAAGTGGCGGGTAACTGGAAAGATGAAGCTGAGCTGAATGCCAAGGCGCAAAAACTGCGTGCCGATCTGAAACTGGATGCATTGCTGGTGACACGCAGCGAGGAGGGTATGACGTTGTTCCGTGACAAAGAGGTGATGCATGAGCCGACGCAGGCGCGTGAAGTCTATGACGTGAGTGGTGCGGGTGACACGGTCATCGCTACGCTGGCAGTGATGCTGGCAAGCGGTGCGGATATGGCGGATGCGGTACGCATCGCCAATCGCGCGGCGGGTATCGTGGTGGCCAAGTTGGGCACTGCAACGGTTTCGCGTGCCGAGATATTAGAAGATATGAGAAAACAGGATTGAGGATTGAGGCGGGCGATGTGGGTGTTTCCAAATCCTAGTTCCTAAATACTCAATCCTAATTTAAGGAGAAACACATGTATTACATCGTTACCGGAGCAGCTGGATTTATCGGATCTAACATCGTCAAGGCGCTCAACGAGCGTGGCGAGACCAACATCATCGCGGTCGACAATCTGAAGACCAACACTGACAAGTTTAGGAATCTCACCGATTGCGAGATCGCCGACTATCTCGACAAGAATGTCTTTCTGGAAAAATTGAAAGACGGTCAATTCAAAGGCATCACTAGCGCCGTGCTACATGAAGGAGCGTGTTCGGACACCATGGAGACCGATGGTCGCTACATGATGGAGAACAACTATCACTATTCGCTCTCCCTGCTCGACCACTGCCAGCGTGAAGAAGTGCCGTTCTTGTATGCTTCATCCGCATCGGTCTACGGTGGTGGTGGCGTGTTCAAAGAGAGTCGCGAGTATGAGTCACCGCTCAACGTGTATGCCTACTCCAAATTCCTGTTCGACCAAGTGGTGCGCCGTCGTTGGGCGAACCGCACTGCACAGATCGCAGGCTTCCGCTATTTCAACGTGTACGGCAATCGCGAACAGCACAAAGGCCGTATGGCTTCGGTGGCTTACCATTTCTTCAACCAATTCCGCGCAGATGGATACGTGAAGCTGTTCGAAGGTTGTGATGGTTATGCCAACGGCGGTCAGCGCCGCGATTTTGTCTCTATCGAAGACGTGGTCAAGGTCAATATGTTCTTCCTGGATCATCCGGGTAAGTCCGGCATCTTCAATCTAGGTACAGGCAATGCACAAAGCTTCAATGATGTGGCCGCTGCCGCCATCAACACCTTGCGCATCGCCAAAGGTGAGGCGGCATTGAGCTTGGAGCAGATGCATCAACAGCAACTCATCCGTTACATCCCGTTCCCCGATGCGTTGCGCGGCAAATACCAGAGCTACACTCAGGCGGATATCAGCGCTTTGCGCGATGTCGGCTATAAAGAGCAATTCCTCACAGTAGAGCAGGGTACGGCCAAGTATGTGAAGCACATGTTGGCGCAATCGGCTTGATGTTCTGGCCGTTGCCATCCGAGCCCGCTCTGCGTCGCACGGCGGGTTTTTTCCAGCCCTTAGATTGAAATCTTCATAGCTTATGACGATAGCTTAGTTAGCCTTATGGCTGAATTCCGCTAGACTTCGCCAATCCGTACTCCACACAAGAGGTGCACCATGTCGAACGTGTTCGCAAACAACTCCTTATCCGTCGGGCATACGCCGCTCGTCAAATTGAATCGCATCGGTGATGGCGCGAAAGCCACCATCCTCGCCAAGATCGAAGGGCGCAATCCCGCGTACTCGGTCAAGTGCCGTATCGGTGTCGCGATGGTGGATGATGCAGAGAAGCGCGGTGTGCTTGGACCTGGCAAAGAGATCGTCGAACCGACCAGTGGCAACACGGGTATCGCGCTGGCGTTCGTCGCGGCTGCGCGCGGTATCCCGCTCACCCTGACCATGCCCGAGACCATGAGTATCGAACGGCGCAAACTGCTGGTCGCCTTTGGGGCGAAGCTGGTACTGACCGAGGGAGCGAAAGGCATGAGTGGTGCCGTCGCCAAAGCCAAAGAGATAGCCGAATCCGATCCGAAATACGTGTTGTTGCAACAGTTCGAGAACCCAGCCAACCCGGCGATCCACGAAGCGACGACGGGACCGGAGATATGGGACGATACCGATGGTCAGATCGACATCCTCATATCCGGCGTAGGAACCGGTGGCACCATCACGGGCATCTCGCGCTACATCAAGAAGACCAAGGGCAAGGCCATACGCGCTGTCGCGGTCGAGCCTGCAGCTAGCCCAGTCCTCACGCAACAGCGCGCTGGGCAGGAGTTGAAGCCTGCACCACACAAGATTCAAGGCATCGGTGCGGGCTTCGTACCAGGGGCGCTGGACCTCTCCTTGGTGGATGACATCGAACAAGTCACCAACGAGGATGCGGTGTTGTATGCTCGTCGCTTGGCGCGCGAGGAGGGTATCTTGTCAGGTATCTCTTGTGGTGCGGCGGTGGCAGTCGCCGCTCGTCTAGCCCAGCGGCCAGAGAATGAGGGCAAGACCATCGTCGTCATCTTACCCGATTCGGGTGAGCGCTATCTCAGCTCCATCCTGTTTGAAGGATTGTTCGACGCCACCGGCATCGCCATCTAAACCAAGCAGTGCAAAACAGAACGCCAGCATTTATCATGCTGGCGTTCTCCATTTTCGGAACCGCAACATGTACAAGACACTAGACGATTTCGTCGGCAATACGCCGCTGGTCAGACTCAAGCGTATCCCCGGCAATACCTCCAATGTCATTCTTGCCAAGCTGGAGGGTAACAACCCTGCGGGGTCGGTGAAGGACAGGCCCGCGCTTTCGATGATCCGTCGTGCCGAAGAGCGCGGTTCGATCAAGCCGGGCGACACACTCATCGAGGCGACCAGTGGCAACACGGGCATCGCACTGGCGATGGCGGCGGCGATGCGCGGCTACAACCTCATCCTTGTCATGCCCGACAACCAAAGTATCGAACGTCGTCAGACCATGCGTGCCTTCGGTGCAGAACTTATCCTTACACCCAAAGAAGGCAGCATGGAGTTGGCGCGCGACACGGCGGAAAGTTTGCGCCATGAAGGACGCGGCATCATCCTCGATCAGTTCGCTAATCCGGATAATCCGTTGGCACATTACGAAGGCACTGCGCCAGAGATCTGGCGCGACACACAAGGTAGGGTCAGCCACTTCGTCAGCAGCATGGGAACCACTGGGACCATCATGGGTTGCTCGCGTTACTTTAAAGAAGTGAATCCGAATATCCAAATCATCGGCGTGCAACCTGAAGAGGGCGCGCAGATACCGGGTATCCGCAAATGGCCCGAAGCTTATCTACCCAAGATATACAGTCCGCAGAACGTCGATGCGCTGGAGTATGTGGGGCAACAAGATGCAGAAGTGATGATGCGCCGCTTGGCCAGTGAAGAAGGTATCTTCTGCGGGGTGTCATCGGGCGGTGCATTGAGCGTGGCCTTGCGCATCTCACAAAAAGTGCAGAACGCCACCATCGTGTTCATCGTGTGCGACCGTGGTGATCGCTATCTCTCTACAGGCGTATTCCCTGCCTAGTCGTTCTGCGCGATTCGCTGTTTAGATAATGCCGGATTCGCCGCGAAGTAACGTTTGATCCCACCCAGGATGGCGCGCGCCATCTCATCTTGATAATCCTCATCCTGCAATCGTTTCTCTTCATCGGGATTGCTGATGAATGCGGTCTCGACCAAGATGGACGGGATGTCCGGTGATTTCAACACGGCAAATCCTGCTTGCTCGACATGTCCTCTGTGTAGCTTGTTGATATGCCCGACTTCTTTGAGTACATGTTTTGCGAGTTTCAAACTGTCGTTGATGGTGGCGGTCTGCGACAGGTCGAGCAGGGTGCGGGCGAGGTAGGGGTCTTTGATGGCAAGGTTCACACCACCGATCAAGTCTGCCTCGTTTTCCTTTTTCGCCAACCAGCGCGCCGATGCACTGGTCGCACCGCGTTCGGATAAGGCAAACACGGAAGACCCGCGCGCATGTGGTTTGACGAAGGCATCTGCATGGATGGACACGAACAGATCGGCATGTGCCTTACGCGCTTTTTCCACGCGACCGACCAAGGGGATGAAGTAATCACCATCACGTACGAGTACGCCACGCATGCCGGGTATCTCGTCGATCTGAGCTTTTAGTTTGCGCGCGATGGAGAGCGTCACATGCTTCTCATTCGTGCCGCGATGTCCGCGCGCACCGGGGTCTTCACCTCCATGCCCTGCATCAATCGCCACGATGAGGATGCGCGTACTGAGTTCGGGGCGTGTCAGTGGTGCAGGTTTGGCTAAAGGTAGTGCGGGTAATTCCACGCTGGGTTTGAGTACGATTGGGGGGGATTCGGAAAGTGTAGTGCTAGAGGCAGGGTCGCTCTCGGCCAACTTACTTTCACTCTGTTGTGCCAGTGCCATCAATGGGTCGATTGCCACCAGTGGGTATACGTCCAGCACCAGGCGGTAGCCATATTCACCAACTGGTTTCAGACTGAACAGTTGCGGCTTCGCTTCTGATTTCAGATCGAGTACCAAGCGCACCACACCGGGTTTGAATCTGCCCACGCGTACGCTTTTGATGTATGGGTCGTCGTCGCCGATCTTGCTCACCATCTCGTTCAACGCCGCGTTGATTTCCACATCTTCCAGATCGATCACCAGACGTTCCGGACTCTTGATGGTAAACAGGTTGTAGCGGATGGCTTGCTTGGATTCCAGTGTGATACGTGTGTAATCCTGTGCGGGCCAGATACGCGCCGACTTGATGGCGATCTCTGCCCACGATGCGGACGGTAGCCACAGCAGGGTGGCGATGAGGGCTAAGCGGAGAGTGCGTTCAAGCATGTTTGTCCTGCATCGGTGTAAGCGTGTATCGATAGCTCTCGCTCGTCTTGAAGAATGTTGAAAGTGATACTGATGTCTGCCGGCGGTAGCAACCCGTTTGCTTGCTCAGGCCATTCGACAAGACACACATTGAACCCATCGAACTCATCGCGGAAACCCGCGCTCTCCCATTCGTCGGCATCACGGAAACGGTATAGATCGAAATGGCGCAAGTTTAACCCAGCCACCGCGTATTGCTCGACCAAGGTATAGGTCGGGCTCTTCACCCGGCCTGTATAGCCCAGCGCCTGTAGTAGCGCACGCACCAAGGTCGTTTTACCCGCACCCAGATCACCACGCAGATAGATGACCAAGCCGGGTTGCAAAGTAGGCGCGAATCGGGTCGCGAAGGCGATGGTCGCTGCCTCGTTCGGCAGATGTATGGCGAGATCACGCCTTGCGGCGGGCAGCTGGCTTACACCACTTGGGCTATGATTCGCTTCATGCAAAACGTGACACCTCAAACAGATATGGACGCACTCGCCACACACATCAAAGCGTGGGGCAAGACACTGGGTTTTCAATCGGTGGGCATCAGTGACACGCACCTAGCTTCGGCCGAGAAACACCTGTTGCA
>JBAYTV010000121.1:0-5660 GCA_041675405.1 Sideroxydans sp.
AGAGTTGGTGGAGTTGTTCGATCTGGCCGCGGCAGGTACGGAAGTGCAAGTCATCGCTTGAGTTAAGGAGGCAGCATGAGTAATCCTTTTACAGTCAGTCTGGTGTGTTGGCACGATGGTGAACCTTTGTTGCGTGCGGTGCGTGATGCGGTGTTCATCCGCGAGCAGGGCGTTCCGGAAGAGATGGAGTGGGACGAGTTCGACGAGCAGTGCCGCCATGCGCTGGCATTGAGCCATAGCGGGGAAGCGGTGGGCTGCGGGCGCATCTTTACCAATGGGCACATCGGTCGTATAGCAGTGTTGAAGCCTTGGCGCGAACAACGCGTGGGCACCGCACTCGTCGAGGCGCTATTGAACGAGGCGCGTTCACGCAAATACAAGTTCGTGGATGTCGACGCACAGACGCATGCTGTGCCGTTCTATGAAGGATTCGGCTTCTCGAAACAGGGCAAGGAATTCATGGATGCCGGCCTACCTCACATCAAGATGAAGCTGGAACTCAAACCGCGTTAGTCAGTCCGTTCGCAGCATCTTCCTCATCTCACAAAAGCCTAATGAATTTGTCATCCCCGCGTAGGCGGGGATACAGTTTATTGATTCAACTAGGTTCCCGTCTACGCGGGAACGACGAATTGGACTTGATCAGGATTTCCCCAAAATTCCTCACACTCACGGTAAGTTGTAAGGCAACGTTTGAAACTGAAGTTGCGGGCCATCTATTTTTCCAAGATGGACAGAGGCACTTTCATGGCTAGCCGTTTGCACCACGGCCAATAGGTCGATACCGCCATTCGGGGAGAGCTGTGCATCTACGACCGTGCCGCAGGATTGCTCTGCCGAGACTGTGCTGAACAGTGCATCTCCTGCTTTTGCTTCTGTCGTGGCATCCAGATGTGCCAGATACATGCGGCGACTTGCCTTGCCGAGATAGTGCATGCGTGCCACCACTTCCTGTCCGGGGTAGCACCCTTTCTTGAAATTCACGCCGCCGATGACTTCGAAGTTGAGCATCTGCGGCACGAAGGTTTCGAGTGTGGCAACTTGTACGAAAGGCACGCCCGCGCGGATGTCCAACCAATCCCAGCAAGCTGAACCGACAGCGCGTAAAGCGGAAAGTGCTTGCCACAACTCGATGGCGTGTTGCGGCGTGGTAGTGATCTGAAAAAGATTTGCTTCGCGGCATAGGATGCTGTCTTCGCCCTGTGTGGCAACTTCCATGGCCTGCTGCGGGAGTGCAGGGTAGAGCACTTGCAAAGTCTTGCGCGCATCGCTACCTGCGACACCGATACAAACCAACTCAGCGCTCACATCGGCGATCTTCACCTTGCTGCGCAACACATACATAGAGAGCTTCTTGCGGATGGGTTCACACAGACTATGGTGCAGCTGCAGTACATAGTCGTTGCCATCACGCCAGATCAGCATGCTCGCCAGCATACGTCCCTTGGCGTTGTTGAAGCTGGAGAGTTGCGCGCGAGTCGAGGTGACTTCGCGGATGTCGTTGCTCAGCAGATTCTGCAAGAACGATTGCGCATCCTCGCCCGAGACCTTGAGTAAGCCGAATTGTGAGAGGTCGCAGCGTATCGTGCCATCGCGGGTGGTGATGCGCTCAGCGGCGGCATCACCGAAATGTTGAGCGATACCGTCTTGTAGGTGTGCGCCTTGGGAGGAGAGAAAGTCTTGCCAGTCTTGGTTCATCATATGTAGTCCGTGATAGATAGGCTCAATCTTACCTTGATGACGCTCCTTCGGCTAAACTCTTGCATCATGAAATCCTTGTTGCTTGCCCTGTCTTTGTTGCTACTGACCGCCTGTGATGGTGCGTTGTGGAACGATCCCTATCCGGCTGACGCCGTAGGCAAGTCCATCCTCTACACCGCGTTCACCGAGCGTCCCAAGCATCTCGACCCCGCCCAGGCATATAGCGAGAACGAATACGAGTTCCTCGCGCACATCTATTCACCGCCGCTCCAGTACCACTACCTGAAGCGTCCCTATCAACTCGTGCCCTTGGCCGCGAGTGAGATGCCGAGCGTGCGTTACCTAGATAAAGATAAGCGTCCATTGCCAGCCACGGCTGCGCCACAGCGCATCGCCTTCAGCGTGTATGAAGTGCACATCAAGCCGAATATGCGCTACCAGCCGCACCCCGCTTTTGTGCCAGAGTACATGCACCTCACGGTAGCTGACTTGGCTAACGTCCATACCTTGAACGACTTCAAGCAGGTAGGCACGCGCGTCATCACGGCGGCTGATTACGTGCATCAGATCAAGCGTCTCGTGCATCCGCAGCTGCATACGCCCATCGCCGGGGTGATGGGCGAGTACATCGTCGGCCTCAAGGAATATGCATCTGCGTTGCAAGCTGCCAGCAAGTCACCAGGTTTCCTCGATATTGATAGCTATCCATTGAGCGGTGTGGAGGTGGTGAACGACACCACTTATCGCATCACCATCCACGGCATATACCCGCAGTTCGCCTACTGGCTGGCGATGCCGTTTTTCTCGCCCATGCCGCAAGAGGTAGAGCGCTTCTATGCGCAAGCGGGGATGAAAGAACGCAACCTCACGCTGGACTGGTGGCCAGTGGGGAGCGGCCCCTATTACCTGTCGGAGAACGATCCCAACCGCCGTATGGTGCTGAGCAAAAATCCTTATTACGACAGCGAGAGCTATCCAAGCGAAGGCGAAGCAGGGGATGCGCAAGCGGGTTACTTGGCAGATGCAGGCAAGCCGTTGCCACTCATTGATCAAGTGGTGTTCTCGTTAGAAAAAGAAACCATCCCGTACTGGAACAAATTCTTGCAAGGCTATTACGATGCCTCCGGCATCAGCTCGGATAGTTTCGATCAGGCGGTGCAAGTGAGTGTGAGTGGCGAAGCGGCAGTGAGTGACGAGATGAAGGTGCAGGGCATCACACTCAATACGGCGGTGGCGACCTCCACTATGTACACCGGATTCAACTGGCTAGATCCAGTGGTGGGAGGAAGTTGTGCGAATTCAACGAGTGTTCCCCCACCCCAACCCTCCCCCGATGGGAGAGGGAGCAATCGCAGAGAATCATTTTGCAATCCTGAGCGTGCCACCAAATTGCGCCATGCCATCGCCATCGCGGTGGACTTCGAAGAGTTCATCTCCATCTTCGCCAACGGGCGCGGCATCTCGGCGCAGTCGCCCATCCCGCCCGGCATCTTCGGCTTCAGAGAAGGCAAGGACGGCATCAATCGTTATGTGTACGACTGGGTGGATGGCGCACCAAAGCGTAAGAGCATCACCGAGGCGAAACGTTTGTTGGCAGAAGCAGGTTATCCCAACGGCGTGGATGCCAAGACCAAGCAACCGCTGGTGATCCACCTCGACACCACCGCGAACGGCGTAGGCAATAAATCACGCTTGGATTGGATACGCAAACAGTTCGACAAGATCGGTGTGCAACTCGATGTACGCAGCACCGACTACAACCGTTTTCAAGACAAGATACGGCGCGGCGATACGCAGATGTTCTACTACGGATGGAACGCAGACTATCCAGACCCCGAGAACTTCTTGTTCCTGCTGCACGGGCCGCAGGGCAAGGTGAAGCAGGGCGGTGAGAACGCCAGCAACTACAGTAGCGCTGAATTTGACAGATTGTTCGAGCAGATGAAGAACATGGACAACAGTCCAATCCGTCAAGCCCTCATCGACGAGGCGCTGGAGATACTGCGCCGCGACTCACCATGGCTGTGGGGCTACCATCCCAAGCAATATGTCCTGCAACACGGCTGGTTACACAACATCAAGCCCAACATCATGGCCAACAACAAACTCAAATACTGGCGCGTGGATGTGGCTGAACGTGAGCAACGGCGTAGCGAGTGGAACCGTCCGGCGTACTGGCCGTTGTGGCTGGGCGCATTCATTCTGCTGATGTCCGGTGTGTGGATGTGGCGGATGTTGCGGCAGCGCGAGGAAGGGAAATGAAGACGAGGGGCCATGCGCTGCCCGGTCTGTGAGTGCCCGGCGGAACGGTTGTTCTTTCGGGACGGTTCTCTGGATTACTGGCGCTGCGACAGTTGCGCGGCCACCTTCCTCGACCCGGGCCGCTTGCCCTCCGCAGAGACCGAACGGGGGCACTACCGCCTACACCACAACGAGCCGGACGACGAAGGTTATCGCCAGTTCCCGGCGCGGCTGGCGCCGCCGCCGCTCGAACGTCTGCCACCCGCACAGCACGGGCTGACTTACGGCTGCGCTCGACCGGCGCTGCGACTTCATCAGCTGCACCGAGGTGGCCGAGCATTTCCACGATCCGGCGGCGGAGTTCGCGCGACTGGGTCGCATGTTGAGACCTAGCGGCTGGCTGGCGATGATGGCCGCCTTCCTGAACCATTACACGGACTTCGCCGCCTGGCATTACCAGCGCGATCCGACCCGTGTCGTGTTCTACCGCGAGCAGATGTTCCGTTGGCTGGCGCAATCACACAACGGGTCGTGCGAATTCCCGCGCATGAATGTGGCGCTGCTGCGCAAGCTTTAGGAAAACGCTGGACAAGTCGTCTTTGCGTGGGGCGGCCGAAAACCCCACCGGATCACCGCGCTTCACTTGCGGCAATCACTCCTGAAAGAGCAGGGACCACACCTCTTCCGAACCGGCCAACAGGCCGAGACCGTTCTTGCAGGGAGTGTGGCAGGGAACGGCACCGACCCTGTGCGCGATGTCCGCTGCCGTGGGGGAGAAATACACCTTGAGTTCGCAGTGCAGACGGCCTTCCGATTCGTGGCGGAAGAAGATCCCCACTCCGCCGGGACAGCCGGTCCTGCCGTACTCAGAGAGGAACAGCGTCCGGATCCGTTCCAGCGACTCGCCCGCCAGCATGGCGTCGCCGAGGTTGCACATCGACCAGACGTCCGCCATCCCCGTTCCTTTTCAGGGGCCGATCCCCTTGCCATCCCTGTCCTCGAACGAACAGCCCTCGGCATCGATGTGTCCGGGGTAATGTTCCTCGAACGCGCGGCACAGCTCGGGCTTCACCAGCCACCGCTGCTCGGGGGAGATGAACAGAGCATGGTCGATCAGCGTCTCCCGGTCCTGGTAGATCTCGTAGATTTGCGCATCCTGCGGCCGGATGCCGTTGCCCTGCAGGTGCTCCAGCAGGCCGCAGATCGTGGGAGCGATATAGGAGTTGTACTGCTCGCTCCCTTCCAGCACCCGAACCCGGGCCTCGTAGCTATAGGGCAGGGTCTTGTCGTACTTCGATCTCGGTCCCAGTATCTTTTCGATCAGACTCATGGCGTCATCTCCTCCGGTGTAAATGTACCACCGTTGCCGGGTCGGACGTGCCGTCGTGTTCGCTTTTTTCCCTTTCCGCGTTCTGCTCCCACTCGGCCCAGTCGTCACCGAATATCTCGGCGGGATGCTGGGTGCGATCCGATCCGTTGCCGCACAGCATGGCATTCACCGCGCAATACTTGTCGCAGCCCCAGCAGATGCGTTCCGGATGCTTCGGGAGGATAGGGAATTTCTTGGCCATGTGATCGTGGTGGTGCGCTTGTCAGGTCAGGGAGCGGGTTCTTTGCTGCCCTGCCGGTGCCGGCATCAGCCCTGGGTTCGAGATGACTGAGTGTAGCATCGGCGCCATCCGCTGCTAGGGCATGATCTCCACGTATTCGTAGACTTC
>JBAYTV010000122.1:0-5566 GCA_041675405.1 Sideroxydans sp.
CTGTTCAGTACCATCGCGGGCTATGTCGCCACACTGACCTACGCTAACAAACCGTATGACATGGTGTTATTGCAGCGCGCGCAGGCTGTAGGCGCACAACTTCGACTGAGCGGCGGCAGAGAACGTCTGAACTTCGAGCTTGACCTGCCCGATGGCAAATCACTCGCCTCACCCGATGAGGTGTTCTACACCGTCAGCGACAAAGACGGCAATAAATTGGCTGGCAACGTCAATCTTGGTCGCCCGCTGGCCTATCGCAACGGCAAGATAGGGCCGCTGTTCAGCAACGGGCAACACGACGGTCAAAAGACACGCACGGTCAGCCTCATCTTCTTCAACCCTGACAGCAAGAAGTTGTACCAACTCTATCTGTCCGAAACCATCAATCAGCGGCAAGCCCTCATCCGCGGCATCCTCGCCAATATCGTCATCCCACAATTGCTGCTGATCTTGATCGCGGTCGCCGCAGTGTGGTTCGCCCTGAAGCAGGGACTCGCCCCGCTGGAGGAGTTACGCAGACAGGTGATGTTCAGAAAAAAAGATGACTTGAGGCGCTTGGATGGAAGCCAAGCACCTGATGAAGTGAGACCGCTGATCGACGCAGTGAACGACTTGCTGGAACGGCTGAAAGCCGTGGTGCGCGCGCAGCAACGTTTCGTTGCGGATGCTGCGCATCAACTGCGCACGCCGCTGGCAGGTCTGAAGACGCAATCCGAACTGGCTCTGCGCGAACACGACCCCGAGCGCAAACAACAAGCGTTGGAACACATCTTGACCAGCGCCCAACACGGTACGCGTTTGGTCAATCAACTCCTGGCGCTGGCACGTAACGAACCCGTCGAGCTGATCGCCGACACCTTCACCAAGACCAACCTTAGCCAGATCGCGCAGGAGTGCACGGCCAACTGGGTACCCATGGCATTGGAAAAGCGCATCGACTTGGGTTTTGATGGGACGCGCGAACAGCAAATGGTCATGGGAGATACGACGAGCCTGATCGAGCTGTTGAACAACCTCATCGACAACGCCATCCGTTACACCCCCATCGATGGACAGATCACGGTGAGCATCCATGTGATCGGGAAGGTGGTGGTGTTGAGCGTAGAGGACAACGGGCTAGGCATCGACCCGCAGCATCGCGAACGCGTGTTCGAGCGTTTCTATCGCGTGCTAGGCACGGGGCAAAGTGGTAGCGGTTTGGGGCTAGCCATCGTCGCGGAAGTGGCCAAACGCCACAGCGCAGATATCACACTCGACAGTGGCACCAATGGCATCGGCACTCGTTTCAGCATCAGCTTCCCGATGCCGTAAGGCATGACCGCGCGCGGTCAGGTCTTTGGGGGTTGCAGATCAATGCGTGGCGATATAAACCAGTGCACCACCGATATAACCGAGTAGTGCAAGCAAGCTGATCTTCCTGACGTACCAGAAGAACTCGATCTTCTCGATTCCCATCGCAGCGACCCCAGCCGCCGATCCGATGATGAGGATAGAACCACCGGTCCCCGCCGCGTAAGCCATGAATTCCCAGATGAAAGAATCGGCAGGGTATTGTTCCAGCGGGTACATGCCCATCGCCGCCGCCACCATCGGCACGTTATCCACGATGGCACTGACCAGGCCGAAGATGAACACGATGAGCGACTGGCTACCCACGGTGTGGTCCAGCCAATGCGCCAACCCGGCAAGGATGTGCGTATGTTCCAAGGTCGCAACGGCTAACAAGATGCCGATGAAGAAGACGAGGGAGGCCATGTCGATGCGTTGCAAAGCAGACGCCAAGGTCAGATGCTGCTTCGCCTCTTCTGGTTTGTTGCGATGGATCAATTCGCCTGCAAGCCATAACAATCCCAGACCGAACAAGATGCCCATGAAAGGCGGCAGATGCGTCACGGTCTTGAACACCGGCACTGCACATAGGATACCGATGCCGGCATAGAACATGATGTTGCGCTCCATGACGCTGTTGCGAGAGCCGCCTTCGGTGACTTCCAACTTGCTAGGCGGTGTGACCAGCTTGCCACGATTGATATAACTGACCACCGCCAGCGGGATCAGCAGATTCACCAAGGATGGCAAGAACACACCTTCTATGATCGCCAGCGCGGTGATCTGCCCGCCTATCCACAACATCGTGGTCGTCACGTCGCCGATGGGTGACCATGCACCGCCCGCGTTGGCGGCGATGATGATGATGCCCGCGAAGAACAAGCGATCTTCGCGCACTCCCAACAATTTACGCGTGACCGAGATCATCACGATGGTGGTGGTCAGGTTGTCGAGCACCGCGCTCAAGAAGAAAGTGACCAACCCGACCAGCCACAACAGCGTCGTCACCTTGGTCGTTTTGATCTTGTCGGTGATGACATCGAAACCGTCGTGCGCATCGATCACCTCGACGATGGTCATCGCGCCCATCAAGAAGAAGACGATCTGAGCGGTGGCAGACAAAGTCTCGTTCAAATGTCCGCCGACATCACCGACATACATCGCATAGATCGTCCACAGTGTTCCCGCCCCGATAAGCGCGGGAACACTCTTGTTCACCTTCAAGGGGTGTTCGAACGCGATCGCCGCGTAAGCAACGACAAAGATAACAACCAATAACGCTTCCATCATTTGATCCTTTTCAACACACCTGAAGAATGGTTAATTTAAAAAATCTCTGTCGCGATTCTCGCATGAATCAGGCAGATCATTTTTGCGGAGGGATGTAAGCGGGGACTTTCAGGGTATCTCCTGGCTGCTTGCCTAGCGCGAACGAATAGAAGCGACGTACTTGCGGTACGGGGTAGAGCATCACCAGTAGCGCAGTGACGCTGATGCTGACCAACACCACCATATAAGTCGTATCGCGGATCAGCTCACCGCCAGCCACGCCATATTGCAACGGCAATGCGGCCAGCACTGCCGCCGCCAGCCCCTTGGGGGCGAGCATGGAAGTGATGGCCGCATCGCGCAAAGCGTAACTCTCGTTGCGAAACACCATGCGTGTCAGCACTAGGCGCATCGCATACACCAGCAGCACCATCGCCACGGCAATGAGTATCAATTCTGCCGCACCGAAATGGATCGAGATGCCGAGATAAACGAAGAAGTAGGTTTTTAGCAAGAACACGGCTTCGCGATAAAACACCAGATCCATTTCGTTCAAAGGCTCGATGTTGCTGTCGATGCTGGGAATGCGATGCAGGCCGAATTTTTGAAAATTGGTCAGTGTGATGCCCAGTGCGAGTGCCGCGATCGCACCGGAGAAACCCAAGAATTCAGTTGCGCCGTACACGATGAAAACGTAGGCCAGTGTGGAAGAGATGGTGTTGGGGAAATCGCGCACCTTTCCCAATACCAGTAGCCATCCGATGCCACCCACTACGCCGATCACGGCGGCGAAGATCAGCGCCGACAACACGCCACCGATCAAACGCCCCGGATCGACTCCGCCTTGCGTGTAGATCTGCAACAAGGCAAACACACCGACGATGCACAGCACATCGGTCAAAGCCGACTCCAGCACCAACACGGTGGCGGGTTTTTCCGACAATTGCAGCGCACTGACCATAGGGATCACCACAGCAGAAGACGTGCCGCCAAGGATCACACCCAGCAAGATCGAGGGCAACAGTTCCAGCTCTAGCACCGCAAATCCGATGGCTCCAACGATGAGCGCGGTTAAAACGAAACACAGTGTAGCGAGCAGCCCCGTCGTGCCCAGCGATTTGCCCAGCGTGGTGATATTCAGCGAAGTGCCGCTCTCGAACAGGATCACCACCAACGCGATAGTGGCGATGAGCGAACCGATCTTGCCGAAATCGGCCGGCGTGACGATGCCCAGAACGGGGCCGATCAAAATACCGACCAGCATCAGCACCAGCACATCGGGAATATTGGTCTTGCGAAATTGCAACGACAAGAAGTGCGCGAAGAACACCATCAGGCCGATGACGAATATGGTTGTGGACATTGCTTTTCCTCTCACATCAGGCGGCCGATTATACATGCCGAATTTTTCCGAAATACCGTTGCACTGCGCGCGATTTCTCAGGTGTTACAATCGGACACTCCCAAGTGGCGTTCACGCGTCAACAATAAGAAATATGACACTAGGAGGAACAATATGACCCCAAAGCTACGCGTCGGCTTGGTCGGCTACGGCAAGGCAGGCAGTGCGGTTGCCAACGTGTTGAGTACCGACCCGCGTTTCGATCTGCGCTGGATCGCACGCCGCAGCACACCTGAATCGCAAGCCCATCCTGCAACGAATATTCCCATCATTGGTACCGATCAGCACCCGTTCGCCGATCTGCTGGAACAACAGCCGGTCGATGCGCTGGTGGACTTCTCATCTCCCGCCAGCATCCGCGCCTACGGTAGCGAAGTCAGCCGTCGCGGCATCATGCTGGTCAGCGCGATCTCCGCCTATACGGATGACGACCTTGCTTACGCCCGCGCACTGGGCGAGCACACCCGCGTGCTGTGTTCACCCAACATCACGCTGGGTATCAATTTTCTGATCGTGGCCGCCAAACTGCTTCGCAAGATCGCCCCGTTCGCGGATGTGGAAATCGTCGAACAGCACTTCCGCGACAAACCAGAAGTCTCGGGGACTGCCAAGAAGATCGCCGAGACGCTGGAGGTGGATGGTGAACGCATCACTTCGCTGCGCTTGGGCGGCATCGTCGGCCACCATGAGGTGATCTTCGGCTTCCCGCATCAGACCGTGCGCCTCACACACGAGTCGATACGGCGCGAAGCCTTCGGCACGGGTGCGGCTTTCGCGTTGGCGCAGCTCGCACAATGCGGCAAAGGGTTCTACACCTTCGACGATCTGTTGCTGCAACTGATGCGCTCGGAACTATTGAGCCATCCTTAAATCCCAATCGCGGTAATGCGCTAAGAATAGAACGGAACGAAAAACCTCATTGGGAACGCATATGAACAACAATCAATTCTTCGAATATTTTGCTGTTTCCAAAGACTTGCTGCATATCGTCGTCATCTTGACGCTCGCTTGGTTTCTGATGGTTTTGAGCCGCAAACTGACCCGCACATTCCGCGACTATATGAATACGCGCGCAGACAGCGCTGAAGAGATACGCCGTATCGAAACATTGGCACGCGTCTTCCGCTATGTCTCCACAGCGGTCATCTCGCTGGTCGCAGGCATGCTGGCTTTGAGCGAACTGGGCATCTCGATCGCGCCTATCTTGGGCGCTGCGGGCGTGGTCGGCCTTGCGGTCGGCTTCGGTGCGCAAAGTCTGATCAAAGATTACTTCAACGGATTCTTCCTGCTGCTGGAGAACCAGATCCGCCAGGGCGATGTGGTCGAGGTGTGCGGCAAGACCGGCACGGTGGAAGACCTCACCCTGCGCTATGTGTGCCTGCGCGATTACGAAGGGAGCGTCCACTACATCCCCAACGGCCTGATCACCACTGTCACCAACAAGTCTCGCGGATTCGCCTATGCGGTGATCGATGTCAGCGTCGCCTACCGCGAGAGCGTGGACGAGGTCTACACAGTGATGCGCGAGGTCGCCACCGAATTGCGCGCATCTGCAGATTTTGCCGA
>JBAYTV010000123.1:0-5559 GCA_041675405.1 Sideroxydans sp.
CCAGACATTTCATCTGTTGGCGATGGACTTGCAAGGCATCTTGCCGTTGGAAAAACTGAGTGACCATTTGAGCGACCTTGCCGACATGATCCTGCGCCACACCCTGGATTTATGTTGGCGGGATGCGCGCAAGAAACATCAGGGGCACCCCCAGTTCGCCATCATCGCCTACGGAAAACTGGGTGGCAAAGAACTGGGATATGCCTCCGACCTCGACCTCGTCTTCGTCTACGAAGACCCGCACCCAGATGCAGGCCAGATTTACGGGCGCTTGGCGCAACGCATCAACACCCTGCTCTCCAGCCACACTGTGGCTGGTCGTTTGTACGAAGTCGATCTGCGCCTGCGTCCGAATGGCGAGAGCGGTTTGCTGGTCAGCTCCATCGAAGCCTTCGATGAATATCAGCGCAAGCATGCCTGGGTTTGGGAACATCAAGCCCTGACACGCGCGCGCTTCTGTGCAGGCGATGCCGCGGTCGGCGCCAGTTTCGAGCGTATCCGCACTGAGATATTGCGCCTTCCACGCGAACTGAGTGCGCTCAAATCTTCCATCATCGAGATGCGCCAAAAGATGCATGACGGCCACCAGAATAATTCCGGCCTGTTTGACATCAAGCACGACAGCGGCGGCATGGTCGATATCGAATTCATGGTGCAGTTCTTGGTGCTGGCGTATGCGGCACAACATCCTCGCTTGACGGCGAACAGTGGCAACTTAGCCCTACTGGAAACGGCTGCCGAACTGGGGTTGGTCGAAAAAGGATTCAGTGATGGTGCGCGCGATCTCTACCGCGAACTGCGGCTGATCCAGCACCAGATGCGCTTGAATAATCTGAATGCGTGCCGCATCGAAAGGAATAGGCTGGACACCTCTTCAGTGTCCAGCCTATGGAAGAAACTGTTGATCGAATAAGAAGGATCAGACCTGCGCAGGCGTAGCGCCCTGGGCAGGCAGTTGATACACATTGTTCTTAGCAGAATTGCTCATCGCATCAGCCAGCCCGATCAAACGATAGGATGTCATCTCACCCTTGCCTTTGACGTTCAACACCGCAGGCGGCTCGAACAGGTAGTCATGACGCAAACGGTTATAGGTGAGCTTATCGGTGAGTATGTGTCCACTCGTCGCATCGTCCGTCAAGCGGCTCGCGATGTTCACTGTGTCGCCCCACAGGTCGTAGATGAAGCGTTTGGTCCCAATGACACCTGCAACGACTGGCCCGGTGGCGATACCCACGTGCACACCCAGGTTGCGTCTCGCCGACATCGGATGGGTCTTGACGAACTCGATCATTTCCAGTGCCATGTTCGCCACATCTGCGGCGTAATCAGGCCGGTCACGCGAGATACCGCCGACGACCATGTAAGCATCACCGATGGTCTTGATCTTTTCCAAACCATATTTCTCCGACAACTCATCGAATCCGGAGAAGATGGTATTCAGCAATCCGACCATCTGCTCGGGCGACATCTGCTCGGTCAACTGTGTGAAATTCACCAGATCAGCGAACATCACCGTCACATCGGCGTAGCCGTCTGCGATCAACCCTTCGTTACTTTTCAAGCGCTCGGCGATATTCGATGGCAACACATTGAACAATACGCGCTCGGATTTTTTCTGCTCATCCGCCAAAAGTGAGTGCTGTTCGTCCAATTGTTTCTTGATCTTCTCAGTCTCAACAACGAAATGGCGCACCAAGAAATATAGGATCGAAGACATCGCAGCGAAGTTGAGCGCAAAGAACATGCCGATGGTATTCATCGGTATGCCCGCACTGCCACCGCTACCCAGAAGGTAATCAAAGGCACCCGACACAACGGTCAGCACCATATAAGCGAAGAACCAAGGAACAGACTCGCGCCAATTCGACACCACCAATGCTCCGATCGGCGCCAACAAAGCCCACAGTGTCACACCACTGGAAGTCACCGAGCTCCCCATGCTCCATTGCATGACGAAGGGGGCGAACAGGAACAGGGAAAGTTGAATGAAGCGGAAGGCCACAAAATTACGGGACTTGACGTAATAGATGAGGGAAGAAACCGAGATCAGCTGATACACCAAGGGAACATCACTGGAGAAATTCACCCCCATGGCCCAATAGATAGCCAGCCACAACATGACTGCCAAGGTCATAAACGCAGCGGCAAAAATGAGCAAGCTACGACGCAGCTTCTCCTCTTGCGATTCCATGACCTCCGGCTTGATTGCGTCTGAACTTATATGTTTGACCATGGCATTCCTAAATCCCCTTTGACTTCGGGTGCGATGATTACATGAACGCGTTACAAATGGAATATGCCAAAATATATAGACCTACGTTAAATGCCCCATTCTTCTGCCCTTTAACCCTTCATAATCAGCACGGAAACAGCTAGAATCCTAACCCTCGCAATCTCTAACGATTTAAGGAAATCCCCATGTCCATGTCCGACCGCGACGGCTTCATCTGGCACGACGGCAAGCTCGTCCCTTGGCGCGATGCCACCACCCACGTCCTCACCCACACCTTGCATTACGGTATGGGCGTGTTCGAAGGGGTGCGCGCCTATAAGACGACTCAGGGCACGGCGATCTTCCGCTTGCAGGAACATACCGACCGCCTGTTCAATTCGGCGTATATCTTCAAGATGAAGATGCCGTTCGACAAAGAGACCCTGATGGAAGCGCAAAAAGAAGTGGTGCGCGCCAACAAGCTGGAATCCTGCTACATCCGCCCCATCGTGTTCTACGGCTCGGAAGCCATGGGTATCGCCGCCACCAAGATCAGCACGCACGTTGCCATCGCCGCTTGGCCTTGGGGCGCGTACTTGGGCGAAGAAGGCATGAACAGGGGTATCCGCGTCAAGACCTCCAGTTTCACCCGTCATCACGTGAACGTGAACATGTGCCGCTCTAAATCGGTCGGCACGTACACCAACTCCATCCTGGCTCATCAGGAAGTCGCGCAGGACGGCTACGACGAGGCTTTGCTGCTCGATGTGGATGGCTATGTCGCCGAAGGGGCGGGCGAAAACATCTTCATCGTGAAGAAAGGCAAGCTTTACACGCCCGATTTGACTTCCTGCTTGGAAGGTATCACTCGTGATTCCATCATCACCTTGTCCAAAGACATGGGGCTGGAACTGATCGAGAAGCGCATCACACGTGACGAGGTCTATTGCGCCGAAGAAGCCTTCTTCACCGGCACGGCAGCTGAGGTCACTCCGATACGTGAACTGGATACGCGCATGATCGGTATCGGCTCGCGCGGTCCGGTCACAACCAAACTGCAAGCAGCCTTCTTCGATATCGTCGGTGGCAAGAACCCGAAATACGCTTCTTGGCTGGCACACGTATAACAACCGACTAGAAGGGAAAATCATGTCCAACGAGAACATCACGCAACGCTATGTGGAAGTGACGGCAGATACTTTGCCCTTGTTCTGCCCCACGCCTGCGGTCAGTTTGTGGAGCGCACATCCTCGCGTCGCTATTCCCGTAGCGAAACTGGGGGAAGCTGTCTGCCCATACTGCGGCACACATTACAAGTTCAAAGGTGAACGTCCGCACGGACACCACTGATCTCAGCACCTTCGCGGCACTGACCTCCAGTGAAGAAGATACTCATCATCGCCCCCAGTTGGGTGGGAGACTGTGTGTTGATGCAACCCATGTTGCATCGGCTCATACAACGCCATCCTGGCGTGCTGCTGGATGTCCTCGCCCCGCTTTGGACTGAAAAACTCCTGCGTCAGCTCCCCGAAGTGAGCGAGGTCATCAACAATCCGTTCGCACATGGCGCCTTCCGTTTTTCCGAGCGGCGCGAACTAGGTCGACGATTACAGGCCGCCAAATACGACCAAGCTATCGTGTTACCGAATTCGTGGAAGTCCGCGCTTATCCCTTATTTCGCCGACATACCAGTACGTACCGGCTTCATCGGAGAGATGCGTTTCGGACTACTCAACGATGCACGCAGGCTTGATAAAGCTAAACTTCCCCTGATGGTCGAGCGTTTCTCACAACTGGCTGAAGACAAGGGGCAAGATATCACCCGCCCTATCGCAAATCCTCACATGCTGGTGAGCGTGGAACAAAAGAGGCTGGTACTGCAACGATTCAAACTGAGTAGTGACCGACCTATAGCAGTGTTCTGTCCTGGCGCAGAGTTCGGCCCGGCCAAACGCTGGCCTGTGCAGTATTACGCAGAGCTAGGACAGCGGCTGTTCGATCAAGGCTATGCGATCTGGTTGATAGGTTCGCCCAGAGACAAAGAGGTCGCAGACAAGATCGTGGCACTAGGCAATTCGCACGCGATCAATCTGTGTGGCACGACTGATCTGAGCGATGCCATCGCGCTCATCGCTAGTGCCAGCTTGGTGATCAGCAACGACTCCGGTTTGATGCATATTGCCGCAGCGCTAGATAGGCCGATGCTCGCCATCTTCGGCTCCAGTAGCCCACAATTCACGCCTCCATTATCGGCTCGCGCTGACGTGCTAAGACTCGACCTACCGTGTAGCCCTTGCTTCAAACGTGAATGCCCGTTGGGACATTTCAACTGCATGATGCGGCTCACCCCACAAGAAGTCGCTAGACACATCCCGATACGCGCTCAGTAAGAACGTAGCAGCCTCACATCTGCGATTCCAATAACGCGTTGCCGCTCTCTTCTTCACCATAGATGACATAGCAATTCTTGCCGGCTTGCTTGGCTTGATACATCGCCTCATCCGCATGGATCAGAAGTTTTTCCACACCAGTGGCATCAGCAGGGTAGAGACTCACGCCAAGGCTCGCGGTCACGTTGGCATTGAATTCTCCTAGCGCACAAGGTTGCGCCACCTCATTGATGATCTTGCGTAGCACTCGCTTCAAGCCATCGCCCGCCATCGCCCCTCGCAACAAAATGGTGAACTCATCACCCCCCAAGCGAGCTACCGTGTCACCTTCGCGCACACATGCACGCAAGCGTGATGCAATGATCCGCAACAACTTATCTCCTGCAGCATGGCCTCGCGTATCGTTCACCGCTTTGAATCCATCCAGATCGATGAAGAGTACTGCAAATTGGGTCCTACCGCGTTTGGCATGCGTGATCTCTTGTTGTACGCGGTCTTGGAACAACATTCGATTGGGCAACTCTGTTAATGCATCGTGATAAGCCAGATAGTGGATCTCTTGTTCCAACCGGCGCATCTCCGAGATATCTTGTTGCACCACCAAGAAATGTGTAGTCTTCCCCGCAGCATCAGATAAAGGCGAGATGCTTTGGGTCACGGTATATAAACCGCCCGATTTGTTTTTATTCACCACATCGCCACGCCAGGCTTTACCTGCCAATACCTCCTGCCGCATCGCCTGCCAGAATGCATCATCGTGTTTGCCAGAACTGAATATATTGGGCTTATTGCCTATGATCTCGGCGATCGAATAACCACTGAATCGAGAAAGTGCCTCATTCAACCAAACGATGTTGCCTTCACGATCTGTGATGAACATCGCGTTCGCCGCATTGCTCATCGCCACATGCATCAGACGCAATTCTTGCTGTTCCTGCGCCCCCAACATCGCAA
>JBAYTV010000124.1:0-5551 GCA_041675405.1 Sideroxydans sp.
AGCAACCAATTGATGAGGTGGACACGTAGCGAGAGCGCGCCGGTTTCTTTTTCTTCCACGTTCTAGCTTTTTGCTTCTGCCGCTTTGTCGATGATGTAGCCCAAGCCGCGAATGGTGCGGATGGTTACGCCGGCAGGTTCGATCTTTTTGCGCAAGCGGTGGATATAGACTTCGATGGCATTGCCGCTAGCTTCCTCTGCGTAGCTATACAGGCGCTCCAGTAGTTGCTCCTTGCTGGTGACCCAACCGATGCGTGTCATCAATGCTTCCAGCACACTGAGTTCGCGCGTGGTGAGCTCCAATAATTCACCATTGATCAATGCACGTCTGCCCACGCTGTCGAAGGACAGAGTGCCGCAGGTGAGTACGGGGTTCACACCGCATTGGCCGCGGCGTATCAGCGCACGCACGCGTGCTTCGAGTTCGGGCAGGCTGAACGGTTTGATCATGTAATCGTCAGCACCCAAGTCCAGTCCTTTGACACGGTCGCCTTCCGCATCGCGCGCAGTGAGGATGATGACGGGTACTTGTCGGTTCTTCTCGCGCAGTCCGCGCAACACGCTGAAGCCGTCCATCTTGGGTAGGCCCAGATCGAGTATCACCAGATCGAAGGGTTGTTCGCCGCTGAGGATGACGCTCGCTGACTGGCCATCTTTGACGCAGTCCACGGCATAGCCCGACTGCTTCATGGAGCGGCACAATCCATCGGATAGCACTTCATCATCTTCGGCGATCAGGATGCGCATAGGGTTGTAAGCTGTTTGTAAGGATGCGGCATTAAGGTTCGGGCGCAGAGTGTTAGGGGGCAGGGTTCCAACATTCTCAAGGGGTATTTTAAGTGGTGGCTGTGAATTGTCCAAGTCTTAGCAACTGAACAAGGTCATTCACGGCTTTTTTATTCTTCACTCCAGAGAAGCATCGCAACTGCAAGGAATGCCGGCGCGATGCATTTTTAATAAATCAGGGGGAAATATGCAACTTACTGAGAAGCATAAAGAGTATTGGCAGAAGAATCTGCGCATGACGGGCATCTTGTTGGTGCTGTGGTTCATCGTCACTTTCGTCATCGCCTATTTCGCACGCGAGCTTCAATCCGTCACTATCATCGGCTTCCCTTTCTCCTTCTATATGGGAGCGCAGGGTTCGCTGATCATCTATGTGGCGATCATTTGGTATTACGCCCATTACATGAATAAACTCGACCAAGAGTATGGCGTACATGAAGGAGACGACTAATGGCTACGCAATCTCAATCGCAGTTCTTCTCGCAACTTAAGCGTTACTACTCTTTCTATACGGGGGGGTTCATCGCTTTTGTCATCATCGTTGCCATCCTTGAGCAGATGGGGGTGCCGAATAAGGTCCTCGGCTATATCTTCTTGGCGGCGACCGTGTTGTTGTATGCGGGTATCGGTGTGATGTCTAGAACGGCGGACGTGTCTGAATACTACGTCGCAGGACGTCGCGTTCCAGCTTTGTTCAACGGTATGGCAACGGGCGCTGACTGGATGTCAGCCGCGAGCTTCATCGGTATGGCGGGTACCTTGTATCTGTCCGGCTATGACGGCTTGGCCTTCGTGCTGGGTTGGACCGGTGGTTACTGTCTGGTGGCGTTGCTGCTGGCACCGTATCTGCGTAAGTTCGGCCAGTTCACCATCCCTGACTTCTTGGGTGCACGTTATGGTGGCAACATCCCGCGCTCCATCGGCGTGTTCGCTGCGATTCTGTGTTCGTTCACTTATGTGATCGCGCAGATCTACGGTGTGGGTCTGATCACCAGCCGCTTCACCGGTCTGGAATTCAGCATCGGTGTGTTCGTCGGTCTGGGCGGTATCTTGGTGTGCTCCTTCCTCGGCGGTATGCGTGCGGTGACTTGGACTCAAGTCGCTCAGTACATCATCTTGATCGTGGCTTACATGATCCCCGTGGTGTGGTTGTCGGTTAAGCACACAGGCAATCCGGTTCCTCAAGTGGCTTACGGCTATGTGTTGGAAAAAGTGACTGCACGTGAAAAAGTGCTGAACGACCCAACCACACCGGAAGGCGCGAAAGAAGCTGAAGTGCGTGGCATCTTCAAGGCTCGTCAAGAAACTGCCGAAGGCAAGTTGAAGGCATTGGAAGCAGGGGGTGCAGCTTATTTGGCTGAAGAGAAAGGCAAGCTTGAGAAAGCGGCTGCCGATCTGAAGGCTAAACCTGATGCAGATCCGGCAGCAGTCGCTGCGGCTGACAAAGCCGTTACTGACTATCCTGCAGATGCGGCTACCGCAACTGCAACATGGAAGAAAGCGGCAGCAGGTGCCAAAGCTAAGACAGCACCTATCGCCGCTCACGCCGAGCCATTCGCCGGTAAGGACCAAGCCGCTATCGACAAGAAACGTAAGAACTTCTTGGCACTGGTACTGTGCCTGATGGTGGGTACGGCTGCGTTGCCGCACATCCTGATGCGTTACTACACCACGCCATCGGTGAAGGAAGCGCGTAAGTCTGTGTTCTGGTCGTTGTTCTTCATCTTCCTGCTGTACTTCACAGCACCTGCGCTGGCTGTATTGGCTAAGTTCGACGTCTACACGCTGTTGGTAGGTTCGAGCTTCTCCGAGTTGCCAAGCTGGGTCGCCTCGTGGGCTGCGGTTGATAAGTCGCTGATGAGCGTAACTGACATCAACAAGGACGGCATCGTGCAACTGGCTGAGATCACCATCGGTGGTGACTTGATCGTGTTGGCGACACCTGAGATCGCGGGTCTGCCTTACGTGATCACAGGCTTGGTGGCTGCGGGTGGTTTGGCTGCCGCGCTGTCCACTGCGGACGGTCTGCTGTTGACCATCGCTAACGCCTTGTCGCATGACGTTTACTACAAGATGATCAACCCGCATGCTGCGACGACTCGTCGTATTGCGATCTCCAAGGGGTTGTTGTTGGTCGTAGCGTTGTTGGCAGCGTATGTGACTTCGCTCAAACCGGGTGACATCTTGTTCCTGGTGGGTGCCGCGTTCTCCCTGGCTGCATCGGGATTCTTCCCTGCACTCGCCCTCGGCGTGTTCTGGAAGCGTGCCAACAAGTGGGGTGCCATCCTCGGTATGTCGGCTGGTCTGGGAACATGTATGTATTACATGTACATGACCTATCCATTCTTCGGTGTGAATGCACCGTTGTGGTGGGACATCAACCCGATCTCTGCCGGTATCTTCGGTATGCCAGTCGGTATCCTTGGCGTGATCGTGGGTAGTATGTTGACTGCTGCTCCAAGTAAAGAAGTGCAAGACATGGTTGACCATGTGCGTTACCCAAGCTTGGAAAACGACATCGATACCAAAGCTGCATAAGTTAAGGTTGTCGTAATGCAAAAAGACCTGCGCAAGCAGGTCTTTTTGTTTGTGCGGGAGGAAAGTCGGTTTCGTTCGTCGAGCGGGAGTTTGTCTATACCAGCAGATCGGCTACCAGATGGGTAAGGTCAGATCGATTGGTCTCCTGAATCAGTTGGCGCGTCATGATCGGGTCGAAACGATGCAGATGCATGATCACCTCAGTCACGCGTTCCGGTTGATTCAGATGGTGGTTTGCCATGCCTAGCGCATACCAAGCGTGCGGGTTCATCGGTTGCAGGGTGGCAGCTTCATGTAACGCCTTGGCAGCCTCCGCATGATTGCCCATCTTCGCATGACAGATCCCCAAGCCATACCAGGCGCGATCGAGCTGCGCATTCAAACGGGTCGCATTTTGGAATGCAGTTATCGCTTCATGCACATCACCCGTCTTGTCACAAGCGAACCCTAGATTGAAGTGGATCACGGCGTTGTCGGGTTCGATGGCGAGTACGTCGCGGAAACTGGCAGCGGCTGATTTGAAGTCACCCCGAGTGGCATAGATGAAGGCAGCGCGTTCAGGCGCGCGCGCAAAGTCGGGGGCTGACAAAAGCGCAAGACGATATTCCTGTATCGCCTGATCTTCCTTGTTGAAGAACTGGAAGACACTCGCGCGCCAGTAATGTTGCCACTTCTCAAAATTCATCTCATTCATCCTTATTTAAAAGCAGGCCGCATTCTCCGTATTGAAGCCATAAGCCGCAAGCTTTATCCATAGGGGATGTTAAAATCCGCGCACATCCAACTCAGTGTGCATCCCATGTTCTCTATCGAATTATTTATCGTCAGCTCACTTAAAGCGCTGGTTGAAGTTGGCGCCCTCGCCTTGCTCTCGCAAGGTTTGGTCGGACTGATTTCCGGCAAAGCCAAGCAGGATAATTTCGTGTATCGCCTGTTCCAAGTCGTCACCGCGCCGATCTACAAGATGACCCGCGCCATCTCGCCGAAGTTCATTGCCGACCAACACATGGGCTTGGCAAGCTTCTTCATCCTGTTCTGGTTCTGGATCGCCTTGATCTACGCGAAAGGCTATGTGTGCCACGCACAGAACCTGGCTTGCGTCCCCGCATGAACCTGGTTGGACGGTGGCTATAAAAGCCGCTATTCTCCGCACCGCTTCAAAACGCGCCCGTAGCTCATTTGGATAGAGTATCGGTTTCCGAAGCCGAGGGTGGTGGGTTCGAATCCCGCCGGGCGCACCAATTAGGTATGGCTGTGGGCACTAGATTATTAGTGCCCATTTTGTTGGACGCACCGATAACAAATCCCAAGTTCATCCTACTCGGCTAATTGTTTGGCTTCCCAAGCCCGCATTTCTTGAACGATAAATTTCGCAAATGGCTTGATGTCGCCGCCCACGCTGGCTATCTCAAGTGAGCTCATATATTGGGCGCGGTTTTTCATTCGTATGATCGTCCATGGGTAGCCTCCTGACGACAACATTGAATTCATCAGGAATCTACCAATACGTCCATTCCCGTCAAAGTATGGATGGATAAATACAAAGAGGTGGTGCCCCAATACTGCGCGTACAGCCGGTTCGGGCTCTTGTGCAATCAAGTTAAACAGCATCTCCATGGAGTCTGTTAGCGCTTCGCGCGGAAGCGGCGTATGCATGGAGTTTCTGATGAAGATGGGGCCACTACGGTATCCGGCAAGTTGATGCGGTCCAACGATGCCCGCCGTCACTGATGGGGCGAATAATTCGCCATACCAATGATGATGAGCTCTCCTTGCGACTTCGCCGGAGTTTTCACCGGAGAGGATCGCGGCGATACTCAATTTGACATCATGGAATGCTTGGAAATATCCACGTGCCGCCATCGCATCTCTATCGCTTTTGTCTTTATCATCTTCTTCTGGATTCCAATTGCCTTTTGCAACGCGCTCAATCAGTTCATCGTTAACTTGATAACCCTCTATTGAAAGCGAGTTGTATGCATCAGCTGCATAGCGTTCTTCAACTTGGCTCAGATACTCATCGGGTGTTTTGGGCAATCCCGGTGCTGGGGGGAACACCGACAACACATCGTTGCGCCAACCGGCCCACATTGATTGAATGCGCATTGCGTGCGGCGATCTTTCACGGCTATTTCCTAGAGTGGGAATCAATATTTCAAATGGATTTGATTCGCGCACGTTGTGCTTGGCACGCCTCATCGTCTCGGTGATACGCTCGGCATCCCCAT
>JBAYTV010000125.1:0-5533 GCA_041675405.1 Sideroxydans sp.
GGTGTGATGGGTGCGCAGATCGCCGCGCATCTGGTGAACGCCAATGTCGAGACTTTGTTGTTCGAGTTGCCGGCAAAGGAGGGAGATCCCAATGGTAATGTGAACAAAGCATTGGATGGCCTCAAGAAACTCGACCCCGCACCTATCGCTAGTCCCAACAAGCTGGGCTACATCCAAGCCGCGAACTACGACCAACACCTGGACAAGCTGCGCGATTGCGACCTCATCATCGAAGCCATCGCTGAACGCATCGATTGGAAGTCAGACCTGTATCGAAAAGTCGCACCGTTCGTGAATGCGAAGGCCATCTTTGCCACCAACACCTCCGGCCTTTCCATCAACAAACTGGCCGAAGCATTCCCTGAGAATCTGCGTCATCGTTTCTGCGGCATCCACTTCTTCAATCCGCCACGCTATATGCACTTGGTGGAACTCATTCCGTGCAAGGGCACACAGGAGGGATTGCTGGATCAACTGGAGACCTTCCTCGTCTCCACCTTAGGCAAAGGCGTGGTGCGCGCCAAAGACACGCCCAATTTCATCGCCAATCGCATCGGTGTGTTCTCTATGATCGCCACCAAGCATCATGCGGCGGCGTTCAATCTTGGCTTCGATATGGTGGATGCTCTGACTGGCCGTTATCTTGGTCGTCCCAAGAGTGCCACCTTCCGCACGCTCGACGTGGTCGGTCTCGATGTGTTCGCACACGTGGTCAACACCATGCGCGATAACCTCAGCGAAGATCCGTGGCACAAGCATTATGAGTTGCCGGGCTGGTTCAAGTATCTGGTCGAACAGGGTTCGCTGGGGCAGAAGACCAAGCGCGGCATCTATCAAAAGATCGGCAAAGAGATACACGTGCTGGATCTGCACACCAAGGAATATCGCTTATCCGATGCGAAAGTGGATGAGGGTGTCAAAGACATCCTGCGTGAACGTGATTGGGCTAAGAAGCTCGCAGGATTGCGCTTGAACCCACACCCACAGGCGCAGTTCCTGTGGGCCACCTTCCGTGATGTGTTCCACTACTGCGCACTGCATCTGGGTGACATCGCCAACAACGCACGCGATGTCGATTTTGCCGTGCGCTGGGGCTTCGGTTGGGACAAAGGCCCGTTCGAGATCTGGCAGGCGGCGGGCTGGCAGCAAGTGTCGGGCTGGATCAATGCCGACATCGCAGCAGGCAAAGCGATGGCGAGTGCACCGTTGCCACTATGGGTGACCGCGCCTTCGCGCACCGGGGTCCACTCGGAGCAGGGCTCTTATTCCCCTCTCCCCTCGGGAGAGGGGCTAGGGGTGAGGGAACCCTCTTCAAACAGCGCTGGATGCTACCAACCTCGTTCATCTCTTCCGGTCTATCGCCGTCAACTCTTCCCCGATGCGCTGCAAGGCGAGACGCACCACTACGGCGAGACCGTGTTCGAGACCGACGAAGTGCGCATGTGGCACACGGGTGACAATATCGGCATCCTCAGCTTCAAGAGCAAGATGCACACCGTCAACAATGAAGTGCTGGATGGCGTGTTGCGCGCGGTGGACGAAGCCGAAGCGAACTTCAGCGCACTCGTCATCTGGCAGACCGAAGCGCCGTTCTCCGCTGGTGCGAATCTGTTGCAGTTGATGCAAGGCGTGCAAGTGACGCCGGCAGAGTCTGGTCTGTTCGGCAAACTCAAAGGTGCAGTGAGTCGTGTGAAATACACCGCAGCAGGCGGTGGTGGCATGGGCGATCTGTTCAACGCGGCGACCGGCAATGTGCCCAAGGTCGAACAGGTGGTGGCCAAGTTCCAACAGACCTCGATGCGTCTCAAATATGCACAAGTACCTACCATCGCTGCTGTAGATGGCCTAGCGTTGGGTGGTGGATGCGAGTTCTCTATCCACTGCACACGCATCGTCGCCACACTGGAAAGTTATATCGGCCTCGTCGAAGTGGGAGTGGGATTGTTGCCCGCAGGCGGTGGATGTAAAGAGATGGCGCAACGTGCCGCCGCCGAAGCAAGAGGTGGCGACATCTTCCCTATCTTGAAACGCTACTTCCAACACATCGCCATGGGCGAAGTCGCCAAGAGCGCAGAGATGGCGCGCGACATGGGTTACCTGCATGCCTCCGATCGCATCGTCCTCAACAAATTCGAGTTGCTACACATCGCCAAAGAAGAGGCCAAAGCCCTCAATGCCACGGCCTACCGTCCGCCCTTGCATCAACATCAGATACCCGTGGCAGGACGCACCAGCATCGCCACATTCAAGGCATCCATGTTGAACATGCTCGAAGGCGGCTTCATCTCCGAACACGACTACAACATCGGCTGCCGCGTGGCAGAGAGCATGTGCGGCGGTGACGTGGAAGCGGGTAGTCTGGTGGATGAGACATGGCTGCTCGACTTGGAGCGCAAGAACTTCATGGAGCTGCTGGCGACCGAGAAGACGCAGGCGCGTATCGAATACATGTTGAAGAGCGGCAAACCACTGCGCAATTAAGGAGACGAACATGAGCAAACAAGTCCAAGAAGCCTACATCGTCGCCGCTACGCGCACGCCAGTCGGCAAAGCGCCACGCGGTATGTTCCGCAACACGCGGCCGGATGATCTGCTGGCGCATGTGTTGAAGGCGTTGCTGGCGCAAGCGCCGTCGCTCGATCCGGCGAGCATCGGCGATGTGATCGTCGGTTGTGCGATGCCGGAAGCGGAGCAGGGGATGAACGTGGCGCGCATATCGTTGTTGTTGGCGGGGTTGCCCAACACGGTGCCGGGGATGACCATCAACCGTTTCTGTTCTTCCGGTGTGCAAGCAGTGGCGCTGGCGGCGGATCGTATCCGTTTGGGCGAAGCGGATGTGATGATCGCGGCGGGGGTGGAGAGCATGAGCATGGTGCCGATGATGGGCAACAAGATCGCGTTCAATCCCGCCATCTTTGCCAAGAACGAGCACTACGGCATCGCTTACGGTATGGGGCTGACGGCGGAAAAAGTGGCGGAACGTTGGAAGGTGTCACGCGAGGCACAAGATGCCTTTGCCTTGCAGAGCCATCAGCGTGCTATCGCGGCATTCAACAACGGCGAGTTCAAAGACGAGATCACGCCGTATCAGATCGCTGACCATGTGCCGGATATGACTACTCGCGAGGTGAGGGTCAAGGCGCGTGATGTGGTGCAAGACGAAGGCCCGCGTGCGGATACGACCTTGGAAGCATTGAGCAAACTGAAGACGGTGTTCGCGCAAAAAGGCTCGGTGACGGCGGGCAACAGTTCGCAGATGTCGGATGGGGCAGGTGCGGTGTTGCTGTGCAGCGAAGCCGCATTGAAGCGTTATAACCTCACTCCCATCGGCAAGTTCCACAGCTTCAGCGTGGCTGGTGTGCCGCCAGAGATCATGGGAATCGGCCCGAAAGAGGCGATACCACGCGCATTGAAGGTGGCGGGACTGGGTTTGGACCAGATGGATTGGATAGAGCTGAACGAAGCGTTCGCCGCTCAGTCGTTGGCCGTCATCGGTGATTTGGGATTGAACCCGGAGATCGTCAATCCACTGGGTGGCGCCATCGCCTTGGGTCACCCACTCGGTGCAACTGGGGCGATCCGTACGGCGACCTTGCTACATGGATTGCGTCGCCGTAAACAGAAGTACGGCATGGTGACGATGTGTATCGGCACGGGTATGGGCGCAGCGGGTGTCTTTGAAGCACTTTAAGTGAAGGGGTGAAGATGAATAAATTACTCGTGTTGGTTTGCGGTCTGTTGTTGAGCGTGAATGCGCATGCGCGCTTCGTGGGTGATGTGAAGGTGCCCGATACCGCGCAGGTGGGTGGTTCTTCTCTGCAATTGAACGGTGCGGGGACGCGTGTCAGGGTGATCATCGATGTGTATGTCGCAGCGCTATATTTGGGCAAGACCACGAATAGCGCCGATGCGGTGTTTGCCGATGCGGGGGCGAAACGTGTGGCATTGCACATGTTGTACGGTATGAAATCGGAGAAGTTGTTGAATGCCTTCAAAGACGCTATCGAAGCGAACCACAGCCCTGCTGAATTGACCGCCATTGATGCCGGGACGAAGAAGTTCTATGCGATCTTCGATTCGGTTTCCGGTGTTAGCCCTAGCGACACGATCTATCTGGACTATGTGCCGGCAGTGGGTACCAAGGTGACCATCAATGGCAAAGAGCGTGGTGTGGTGGAAGGCGCGGACATCAACCGCGCTTTGCTGAAGATATGGCTGGGTGAGAATCCTGTGCAGAACGATCTGAAGAAAGACATGCTTGGAATCCAGTAACGAACAAGTGACAGCAACGATAGTCTCGCCTGCCGAGATCGATCGGCAAGCGATCAACGATAGGATCGATCTTGAAGGGGGGGCGTTCGCGCAAGCGATGGCTCCCATTCGACATCAGTTGTTCTCAAATGCCTTGCTGCATCTGGAGGCTGCTCAGATCGGCAAGATGTGCGCGGTCATCCATGCGGTGCAAGAAGTGGTGGGTGAACCTGAATCGAATACGGCGCTCGGTGTGTTCTATGGCTACGATTTCCATGTGAATGAGCAGGGTGTTCACCTCATCGAGGTCAATACCAATGCGGGCGGGGCGTTTCTCAATGCGCTGCTGATTGAAAGCCAGCGTGGCGCTACGACTTCTGATGAGGATCTTGAGCAGAACTTCATCGAGATGTTCCGCAACGAATGGCAGCGTGTGCGCGGCGATGCACTGCTGAAGTCCATCGCCATCGTGGATGAGGATCCAGAATCGCAGTTCCTCTATCCGGAATTCCTGTTGGCGCAGCAGATGTTCGAACTTGCCGGCATCACGACCCACATCGTGGATCCTGCGAATTTGCATGTGCGTGAAGAGGGTCTATATGTCGATGGACAGCGCATCGACTTGATCTATAACCGCCTGACCGATTTCGACCTGACTCGCTATCCACACATCCGAACGGCTTGGGAGATGAACCAGGTCGTATTGACACCGAACCCAGAGCACTACGGACGTTATGCGGACAAGCGCAAGTTGGCACTATTCTCGGACGCACATCGCTTGCAAGCAGAGGGTGTCTCGCAAGCCAGTATCGATGCTTTGCTGTCAGGTGTCCCTGAGACCAAGGTCGTCCGTGCTGAGGATGCCGAGCAATGGTGGGCAGACCGCAAGCAATGGTTCTTCAAACCGATGAGTGGTTATGGCAGCAAGGGCGCTTACCGCGGCGACAAGGTCACCAAGCGTGTGTTCGAAGAGATCATGCAATCTGATTACGTAGCGCAACGGCTGGCAGTTCCGGGTGAATGCTTGGTGATGGTGGGCGAGGAAGTACTATCGTTGAAATATGACATACGTTGTTACGTCTATGCAGGCCATATCCAGCTCATTTCTGCACGCCTATACCAAGGACAAACCACCAACTTCCGCACCTCGGGAGGTGGTTTTGGTCTAGTCCTCAAAAATATATAGACATCATGTATTGACCTACCGCACCTCAAGCAACGCGGATTAAGCTTGAGGTTCCGTAAAACCGAGGCTCAGAGCCGAAATTGAGGGGATAGGTCA
>JBAYTV010000126.1:0-5528 GCA_041675405.1 Sideroxydans sp.
ATCTTTGACAGGCAGACCCAGCAAGCGGTCGCGCACCGCGCCGCCGACGCAATAGACTTGGAATGCTGGGGTGCTCAACGAGATTCCCCCCACCCGTTCCCTCCCCCGTGGGGAGAGGGAACGGGTTGAAAATCGATCTCTGTTTTAAATCTCATCTTTATCAGCCTGCTGATTGGCTGAGTTGCGTCCAGCGATCACACCCAAGCGTTTCTTCAACGACTCCGAAGGCTGACCGAACAATTTCGAATAGTAGATGGTGTTGCTCATCACCTTCTTCACGTAGTCGCGCGTCTCATCGAAGGGGATGGTCTCGGCATAAATCGCACCTTCCAGCGCCATGTCGCCACGCCACCTGCGCGCGCGCGAAGGGCCTGCGTTGTAAGCGGCAGAAGCCATCACTGGATTATCATCGAACTGGCTGTACACATTCTTCATGTAGTAGGTGCCGAGTCGCAGGTTCACATCCAACTGGTGGATGAGCCCCTTGCGATAGCCCTTCATTCCGATACGGCGCGCTGCCCACTTCGCTGTGGCCGGCATGATCTGCATCAGCCCTGCCGCCCCCACCTCCGACTTGGCATGCGATGCGAATCTACTTTCTTGGCGCATCAAGCCGTAGACCCATGCTTCTTCGAGCGCATGCTCTTGCAGTGGTGCCTGCATCGCTTCGCGATAGGGGGCGGGGTAGCGCAGATTGAAGTCGTGCATCTCTACGGTACGGTTGGCGGCATTGATGGAGCGGTCATACATCTCGCTTCTGCGCGCCACTTCGGATGCGACCAACAACTCACGGTCACTCAAACCGCGCATCGCCCAATCCCATTCCTTCGCTGCTTCAGTGCGCAGACCAAGGCGATACAAAGTCATCGTGCGCTGTATCTCCGGGCGAGATCGCATCACCTCTAGCTCAGTCACACTTGGCTGAAAACTAACCGAGACCATGCCAGCCCCTGGTGACGTTCCCAACTCCTCCGCAGCCAACTGTCCGTAGTAGTTGTGTTCACTACTCAATGGTACCCACAGCGCCTCTGCTTCCTCTGCATGGCCCAACTCTTTCATCGCGCGCGCCTTCCAGTAACGCCACGTACCATCGTTCTGTTGTTGCGGCGTCATCGCAGTGATACTGACCCAGACCTCGTGCCAATTCTGTGCGCGCATCGCGGCACGCGCCCGCCATGCCAACTGCTGCTCACTCAACGGAGCTTCTCCCGCAGCGCCATACCATCCCAGTGCACGTGGATCGTGGTCTTTGGCGGCGGCGAATGCCAGCCACGCGAAATAATAATGTTTCTCTTCTTCTGGAAAGATGGCCGCGATTTTCTGGAACTGGGCATGCGCCATGTCCGCTGATTGCTTGGTCAATCTTTGCAAGGCATACATCGCGACGCGACGACGCCCCTCATTCGATTTTGCAAATGACGTCTTGCTCAGATAACGCTGCGGGTTGCGCGCAGCCGCATCCAATTCTGCGACCGGTAATCTCTCGGAAGCGGGCAGATAACGGACCATTTTCTTTGCGGCCGATGTGTTGCCGGATTCAAGCGCCGACTGGATACGTTGCATCACATCGTGCGGTGTGATGACACCCGCCTTGACCGCCGTCTCGAACAGCCCGACGCAACTATCCGCTTGCGAAGCGCCATTCACCCATATCTCACGTACGCCGCGCAATGCCCCAACCTCATCCGATTTCCGCTGCAGTTGCAAGGCATAGCAGGTCAACTCGGCATCCGCGTTCATCAGATTCGGATATTCGCCCGCAAACTCTTCCCAGCGCTGTTTCTTACCCAACATCTTCAGCCACTCGCCACGCATCTGGTCGATGATGGGCGTGTCTTCCTCGCGCGCCAAGAACGCCTTGATAGGCTTGCTGTCCTTGTCTTCCCAACCCATGCGCAGTTGGTAGTAGGTGGCGTACGGTTCGAACGGTGTCTGCTTTAACTTGGCAGCCGCAGCAGCCAGCTTCGCACTGTTCCCCACACGGAACGCATCGCGTGCCGACATGAGATCCGCATCGACATCCGCCAATGCGACAGTGGGAATAAGCAGCAGGAAAAATATGAAGAACTTCATGGAGCGAGCGCCTTAGATGGATGCCCGAAAGGATAACACAGCAGCCCCCTACGACGACCTGCATACCCCTTGCGATTGCGGGGCAACGAGCCATAAAAAACCGCTTCCGACAGAGAAGCGCTTTGGAGGTTATTTGAAAGCCTTAGCGTTGGCAGACGTACATCATGTTCAGGAAAGCATCGACATCGACGTCCGCCAGTGAGTGCGGCATCATTCCTGTCTTGATCACTGGATCACTCGAACAGATGCTCGTTAAAGTGAGTTGTGGGTTCCATCCGGCCAACATCACCTCGTCGTCATAGCCTTCGGCTCTTTCGATCTCATAGCTGCTCATATTCATCACAGTTGCCATGTCACACCTCCTCACTTTAAGACACTTTAAATGTGTGCCCTTGTGAGTGATGTATCGGCTGATTTTCGGAAAAGTTTAGCGAAGACTTGTTCTCATGATTTACATTCGCCACCGTAATCGTCAACAATGCCCCACCCGTCAGTGCGCGTGAAGGAAAACCATGCACCACTCCCTAGCGAAGACCGTCTCCTACCGCGAAGCCTGGGCGTGGGCCATGTACGACTTCGCCAACTCGGGCTACACCACGGTGGTCATCACCGCCATCTTCAATGCCTACTTCGTCTCCGTGGTGGCAGGCAATGCGCCTTGGGCGACCTTCGCGTGGACGGCGGCGCTGGCGGTCTCTTATATCGCGATCATGTTCAGTGCGCCTCTCATCGGCGCTTATGCCGATGCCTACGCCGCCAAGAAAAGATTGCTGGCAGTGAGCACCATCGGCTGTGTGACGTTCACGGCACTACTGGTATTCAGCGGGCCGGACAGTCTGTGGCTCACCATCGTGTTCATCATCCTCTCCAATTTCTTCTACGGTTGCGGCGAGAATCTGGCGGCGGCCTTCCTACCCGAGTTGGCGCAAAGCAGGTCACTCGGCAAAGTCTCCGGCTGGGGATGGAGCTTGGGTTATGTGGGAGGACTGGTCAGTCTGGGCGCCAGCCTTGCCTATGTGACATGGGCGCAGCAACAAGGCCAACACGCGGCAGAGTTCGTGCCGATAGTGATGCTCTTCACTGCGGCGCTGTTCGCCATCTCCAGCCTACCCACGTTCCTCTTCCTCAAGGAACGTGCTTTGCCGCAGACACATCTACAAGGACAGAACCTGATCCAAGAATCCTTCGCGCGGCTCAAACAAACCCTGCGCCATGCGAAGGATTTCCGTGACCTGCGACGCTTTCTGATCTGTACCGTGTTCTATCAGGCGGGCATCCAAACGGTGATCACACTCGCCGCCATCTACGCACAGCAGGCGATGCACTTCACCACGCAACAGACCATCATGCTGATCTTCGTCGTCAACATCACCGCCGCTGTCGGCGCCTTCCTGTTCGGTCACTTGCAGGACCGCATCGGCCACATCCCCGCCATCGCCCTGACCTTGGTCGGCTGGATCGTCATGGTCGGCTTGGCATGGGGCGCACAAGGGCCGGATATGTTCTGGGTCGCGGCCAACCTCGCCGGCATCTGCATGGGTGCCAGCCAATCCGCCGGGCGTGCATTGGTCGGCTTGCTCAGCCCCGCCCCGCGTCGCGCCGAGTTCTTCGGGCTGTGGGGGATGTCGGTCAAACTGGCCTCGGTATTGGGGCCGCTGACCTACGGACTGGTGAGCTGGCTGTCGCAGGGCGACCATCGCCTCTCCATCCTCATCACAGGTAGTTATTTCCTTGTCGGCTTGGTGATCTTGGCCGGCGTCAAAGTCAGACGCGGCAGACGTGCCGCACTCGCAGGGAGATTTCTATGATCCGAATATTTTCATTCAAAATGTATTTATGCGGTGACGACGTATCACCCCCCTTTGCCAAAGGTGGGCAGGGGGGATTTAGCGCAGAACAAAAAACTAAATCCCCCTCAATCCCCCTTTTTCAAAGGGGGAAGCAAGCAAATTTTCCAAAGGAGTGTCTGGAATGAAATTCCTTTTGCAAATTCGCCACATGTCCGCCACGCACGTTTGTTCATTCGTCAGCTTATGCGCGGCACTGCTGTGCACAACGGCTAACGCGGAAGAGTTCAAATCAGCGATCGTGGGCGACATCGGCTTGGGTGGCTACTACACAGGCGACATCATTCGCGGCGATCAAGATCAGACTAGCGTCCTACCATATGTGGATTTCAACTACGGCAGGATGTTCGCCCGTATCGACACCTTTGGCATCAAGACGCTTCCACTCGGCTATGGGCATGTGGAACTGGTAGGTCGCTTCAGTCAGGATGGCTTCGATACCAACGCACCCAGTCTCTTAGGACTAGCGAAACGGGAGAACTCCCTCCCCATCGGCATCGGCACGCTTCAAGTCACACCGATAGGCGGCTTCATGCTCAATGCGTTTCATGATGTGAATGCCTCACGCGGAAATGTATTCGAGACGATCTATGGCGGAAGACTCGAGCTATCCAGAGTGAAGTTATATCCCTTGGTCGGCGTGGAATATCGAAGCAAAGAATACGTGCGCTATTACTACGGTGTCTCACCGCAAGAGGCGGCGAACAGCAGCTATGCGGCCTACCAGCCCGATGGGGCGATGAACAGCCTCATCGCCTTGATCGCCGACATCCCCCTGACCGACGATTACCATCTGCATATGTACGCACGCCGCAAATGGCTGGGCGATGCGATCCGCCAGAGCGCAATCGTTGATAAAGCCTATCTGGACACGGGCTATGTCGCGGTGAGCTACCGCTTCAAGTAAAGATGCGCTGAACTATCGTGCACTTCGCAGAAATAACCTCTTGAAGATGTGATGCGCCATAATGGACAAAGCTGGGCCTACTTATAGAAGTATTAGGCATAATTATGTTTTGTAATTCACAAATTATTATTCTTAAATAATACTTATTTGACATATGGTTATGCTAGGATCAGCTCGAATACCATAGTTCATAAACAAGACAATAACAAAGTAAGCAAACAGCCGATAACATAGTTTGTACAACAAGCAAAAACATAGCTGATAAGACATGGCCAAGCCGAATGTAAAACTAGCTGATGCACTCAGGGCATTAAAGAAGCTTCAGGATAAGCACAACGGTGTCGTGCAGACTGAAGATTTGAAGGAGTCTCATCGCGTCATACTGCTAGAGGAAGGGTTCATACGCCAAGTCATGAAAGGCTGGTACGTCTGCTCCAATCCGAGAGATAGCGAAGGAGACAGCACAGTCTGGTATGCCAGTTTTTGGCCATTCCTGTCCGGATACTTGAGCAAGCGATTTGGCAAACGATACTGCCTGAATGTTGATGCGTCCATCTTGTTGCACACGCATTGCACGGTTATTCCAAGACAGATCACGGTGATTATCAAAGAAGGTGGCACATCGACGCTCAAGCTTCCCCACGATACTTCTGTGCTGCTCTACCCTGATGCAAAGAATATCCCCAAGAATAGAGCCGAGG
>JBAYTV010000127.1:0-5500 GCA_041675405.1 Sideroxydans sp.
CGGTCTTCTCGTCCATGCTGCCCGCGCGATACCAGATCTGCTGCACCACGGTTGGCGCGCGATGGTCTTCTTTCACGATGACCTTCAATCCGTTGGAGAGTGTCTTCTCGAACACTTCCGCCTGCGCCAGACCAGCCCACAAGACACAGCCTAAAACCCAATAAAATCTCATTCGATTCGTCCCTAACGGGCATGGCAAAAATGCCACCCCGATGTTTAATTGCCAGCCCGTTCCCTCACCTCAATCCTCTCCCGCAAGCGGGCGAGGAGGCGAACGAATCGCTGCGCGATTATTCTGTTTAACCGTTAAAATGCGCGCGCATTATCTGATAACTATTAAACATTGCCTAACCCCATGTTCAGCTTCCTGAAAAAGAATACGACAGCAACCGATACCAACAGAACCAGCTGGGTCTCTCGACTGACTACAGGGCTGGCGCGCACGGGTGGACAGTTGGCGAGTTTGTTTGTTCCGGGTGGCAAGATCGATGACGATCTCTACGAAGAGCTGGAGACCATCCTCATCACCGCTGATGTGGGTATGGACGCGACACGCACGCTGTTGGCGGATGTGCGCCGCCAAGTGAAGGAACAGCACCTGAACGAAGCCAGCCAATTGAAAGAGGCGCTAGCGCATGCGCTACTCAAGCTGCTGCAACCGTTGGCGCAACCGCTGGACGTCACACCGCATAAGCCTTTCGTCATCATGATGTGTGGTGTGAACGGTGCGGGCAAGACGACCTCCATCGGTAAGTTGGCCAAACATTTCCAAAACCAAGGCAAGTCGGTGTTGCTCGCGGCGGGCGATACCTTCCGCGCTGCCGCGCGTGAGCAATTGATGGAATGGGGCAAGCGCAACGATGTGACCGTCATCGCGCAACAGAGCGGCGATGCAGCAGCCGTCATCTACGACGCCGTGCAAGCGGCGCAAGCGCGCGGCATCGATGTGGTACTGGCGGATACGGCAGGCCGCCTCACCACCCAGGCGCACCTGATGGAAGAGATCAAGAAGGTGAAACGCGTCATCGCCAAGGTGATGCCCGGCGGGCAAACCCGCCCCCCCCTATCTAACTTTCCCCCGCAAGCAGGAGAAAGAACAAACGAATCGCTGCGCGAAATAAATGATTCTGCACCGCACGAAGTGCTGCTGGTGCTAGATGCCAACACGGGCCAGAACGCGCTGTCGCAGGTCAAAGCATTTGATGAAGCACTCGGTGTGACAGGACTGGTGCTGACCAAGTTGGACGGCACGGCCAAAGGCGGCGTCATCGCCGCCATCGCCAAGGCGCACCCCATCCCCGTGCGCTTCATCGGCGTGGGTGAAGGATTGGATGACCTGCGTCCGTTCGTGGCAGAAGACTTCATCTCTGCGCTTCTTGGAATCGATCCATGATCCAGTTCAATCAAGTCTATAAGCGCTATCCCGGCGGACATGAAGCGCTGAGAGACTTGAGCTTCGAGATCACCGAAGGCGAGATGGTGTATCTCACCGGACACTCCGGCGCAGGCAAGAGCACTTTGCTCAAGCTCATCGCAGCCATCGAACGTCCCACTAGCGGCATTGTGTTGGTGAAGGGACAGAACATCCGCTCCATCAAGCGCGAAGCTATCCCCGCACTACGACGCAATATCGGCCTCATCTTCCAAGACCACAAACTCCTGTTCGACCGCAGTGCATTCGACAACGTGATGTTGCCCTTGCAGATAGGCGGCTTCGATCACCGTGAATCCGCCAAACGCGCACGCGCCGCTCTGGACAAGGTGGGGTTGCTGGCGCGTGAGAAAGCCAACCCCATCTCGCTCTCCGGCGGTGAACAGCAACGTCTTTGTATCGCACGTGCCATCGTGAACCGCCCCGCTATCCTTTTGGCAGACGAACCCACGGGCAATCTGGATAGCGATTACGCCAACGAGATCATGCACATCTTCAAATCGTTCCATCAGGTAGGCGTGACACTGGTGATCGCTACCCATGCCGAGAACGTGCTGACGCAATTCCCTGCACGTGAGTTGCACCTGAAACAGGGGGCGTTGCTGTGAGCACCTTGATCGAACATCTGCGCGTATTGCGTGCCACCTTGTTGCGACTGTTGCTGACACCCAATGCGACGCTGCTCAACGTGCTCATCATCGGCATCGCGCTGAGCCTTCCCGTGGGCGGTTACGTGATCCTGAAGAGCGTACAGAGCCTGACCGGACAACTCACAGGCGCGCCACAGATCAGCGTTTTCATCAAAGTCGGCACGGGTGCTGGCGAGGTCGCGCGCATCGGTGACAAGCTCAAGCAGAATGCCAAGATCGAGCGCCTCGAGTTCGTTCCGCGTGATGTCGCTTTCAAGAAGTTACAGCAAAGCACCGAACTATCCGACATGATCGGTGACCTGTCGCAGAATCCCTTACCCGATGCCTATATCGTCTATCCCCAAGCCACCGATGCTGCAGCGATGGAATCTTTGCGCGACGAATTGAAGGTGTGGTCGCAGTTCGACCATGTGCAACTCGATTCAGCTTGGGTGCATCGTCTAGAGGCAGTCTTGGGCTTCGGCAGATTGGCGGTCGCCATCTTGGCTGGATTACTGAGCTTCGCCCTCATCGCCATCACCTTCAACACCATCCGCCTTCAGATATTGACGCGACGTGACGAGATCGAGGTCGCCAAGTTGATCGGGGCGACCGATGCCTTCATTCGCCGCCCCTTCCTCTACTTCGGCCTGATCCAAGGACTGCTCGGCGGCATCGCGGCTTGGCTCATCGTTTCGGGAAGTGTATTGCTGCTGAACCATCACCTTGGCGACCTCGCCTCGGTGTATGCCAGCGAATTCAGCCTGCTCTCCCTATCCATCGCTGACAGCGTCACCCTGCTGGGTTTCTCCGCCTATCTGGGCTGGCTGGGCGCTTGGTTTTCGGTGTCTCAGCATCTGTGGCAAATCGAGCCTCATTGACCCGCAAACACGCTAGAACTTTTATAAACGATCCACACATAAATTCACCAAAACGTCCACTGACCGGTATGTAACACCCACAATCCAAGCATGCTATTGGTCACTGCGTGAGACAGTATCGGCACCCAAAGATTATTGCTTTTCATATAGAGCCATCCATACGCAAGCCCCGCGAGTATCCCTGCCAACCACAAAGTGTGTTCCACTCCGAACACCACGGAACTGATGAATAACGCTCTCAGACCAACCTGGGCTGGTGTTACATCGGCGAATCTCGAGCGTGTGATCCAACGTAGCAGAAAAGAACGCCAGAACAATTCTTCCATGATCGGCACCACCAATGCTGCCCCTATAATCCTTGGCAAAGCCATATACCAGTCAATTTCACCAGAAGCATTACGTGGATCGAATCCCGTTGATTGTCCAATGTTCATCCAACCTTCGCCCATATTGATCCATAGCACGAAGACCACAATGCCTACTGCGATACCCCACATCCACTCCCATAGTCGAAGATTGAATTTTGCGAGTTCCGTATAACGCTTCCAGAAGAACACCAGAAGTAAGGCGACGCATGCGATCTTTACCGGATAAAACAAACGCACATCAACAGCAACAACCTCGACCATGCTACTGCCGACGATATCCTCCAGAAAAAGAAAGGCGATATAAACGGCAAACGGAACCACCATGGGGAAGGCAGCATGGCACGGAAATTTTGATATTGTTGACCACATATTAGGAATGTTAGGCATGATGTTACCTGAAGAAAGCCTCTCGTCTGAACGGGAAATCGTTAGTTTGATACTGGGCTTTATAGGTTGAACTAAGTTGGTTGCAGTCTGATTAAAGGAACATCCCTCTAGACCGCATATTTCTTCACAGGGAACTTCTTTAGGGTTAGCACTCTAAGCAGGCGAGTGCTAATATATGCACAAGGAGGTGGTGCCCATGAATGCAAGTTTGAATCTACCTATGCCGTCTGCCGTTGGCAGCTTGGAGTCGTACGTTCAGTCGGTCAATCGTTTCCCCGTGTTGTCGCAAGAGGAAGAGGTTTCTTTAGCGACCCGCTTCAGAAACGAGAACGACCTTGATGCCGCACGCCAGTTGGTGCTGTCTCATCTGCGCGTAGTGGTGAGCGTCGCACGCGGCTTCAACGGCTACGGTCTGCCACAAGCCGACCTGATCCAAGAGGGCAATATCGGCCTGATGAAGGCGGTGAAGCGCTACGACCCTGAGCGCGGTGTGCGCTTGGTGTCTTTCGCTTTGCATTGGATCCGTGCCGAGATACACGAATACGTGGTGCGCAATTGGCGCATGGTGAAGATCGCGACCACCAAGGCTCAACGCAAGCTATTCTTCAACCTGCGCAGCATGAAACAGGGCTTGGAATCGCTCAAACCACAACAGGTCACTGAGATCGCGCAACAACTCAATGTGAGCGAACAGGACGTGGTGGAGATGGAATCACGCTTCGCTGGGCACGAGGTAGCTCTTGACCCCCTAGCCACTGACGACGAAGAGAGCTATGCACCTATCCAGTATCTAGCGGATAGCGAGGAACATGAGCCTTCTACCATTCTGGAGACTTCGGAGCGTGAACACCTGCAAACTGAAGGGCTTTCCAAGGCGCTAGCAAGCTTGGATGAGCGTAGCCGCCGCATTGTGGAAGCGCGCTGGTTGCGCGAGGACAACGCTGCGACATTGCATGAGTTGGCCGCCGAGTTCAATGTATCTGCCGAGCGTATCCGTCAGATCGAGCAGAAAGCGATGAGTAAGATGCAGGGGATGTTGGCGCTACCAGCCCCACGCTGATCATCCCGCAAAACTAAAGAAGCCGCAGAGTGAATCTGCGGCTTCTTTAGTTTGTGACTCTTTATTTCACAACGGTAAGTTTTGGCTTGCTCGGTGTCGGCGGAGTTTCATCCGGTCCACCCTCTTGTATTGCTCCGATGGGCGATGACTCTTGTCCTTGGAACACCAAGCCCTGCCCCGTTTCCTTTGCAAAGATGCCGATCACGGAGGAGATGGGAACGATGATCTGGTGAGCTACACCGCCGAAACGCCCACCACAAGTGATGTCCTCATTGCCTAGGTGCAGGTTCTTCACCGCATCGACACCGATGTTCAGAACGATCTTTCCATCCTTCACATAAGCCAAAGGTACTTGCGTGTAGTCATCCACCTGCACCGCCAGATAGGGCGTATAGCCCGCATCACCGCACCACTCATGAATGGCGCGGATCAGATACGGCTTGGTGGAGGGTTCGCTCATCACCATTTGGCTTATTTGCGCATGGCCTTTTCGGCTGGTGTCATCGCCTCGATAAAGCCGGGGCGCGAGAAGATACGTTCCGCATATTTCATCAGCGGGGTCGCATCTTTGTCCAAATGGATACCGTAGTGATCCAAACGCCACAGCAACGGTGCGATCGCTACGTCAAGCATGGAGAACTCGTCACCCAGCATGAACTTCTGTTTGGCGAACACGGGGGCGATCTGCGTCAAGTTCGCCTGCACAGCGGCACGCGCTTTCTCTGCGACTTTGGCGTTGTTGC
>JBAYTV010000128.1:0-5494 GCA_041675405.1 Sideroxydans sp.
GACCGCGCCTATCTTCTCCACCTACACGCGCCATCACGATGTCGCCATGCAGTACGTTATGCATCTCCTTCTCGCTCAATACCAGATCGGCACTACCGTCATCGGGAACGAGGAAGCCGAAGCCATCGGGGTGTCCTTGCACCTTGCCTTTGACGAGATCGAGCTTATCGACCACGCAGATGGCACGTTTGCGGTTACGCATGATCTGACCGTCACGCTCCATCGCTTTCAAGCGACGTGTGAACAGCTCTTCCTCATGCAATTCGATATGCAGTAATGCGCAAAGGTCTTCTGGCTCTACCGGCACGCCCTTCTCTGCCAGCATCTGCAAGATGTACTCGCGGCTAGGCAGGGGGTGTTCGTATTGTTCGCGTTCCCGCTCCAAGAAGGGGTCGAGTTCGCGGATGGTTTTTTTCTTTTTCGTCATTGACACAAAATCCTATAGCAATTAAAGTGCGCACCCTCAAGAAGGCCCAGATGGCGGAATTGGTAGACGCGCACGGTTCAGGTCCGTGTGCCGCAAGGTGTGGAGGTTCGAGTCCTCTTCTGGGCACCAAGGTTAAACAAAACGGTTCGCGTAAGCGAGCCGTTTTTGTTTGGTGACCAGAACAAGCGAAGCACCTGCGTGCTGCGTGCCAGGCCTCGAAAGGCATCCGATGCACCCGCAAGGGGTACGCCGTGGTTGTAAAGCCGCCAAAGCGGCAACAACCACGCAGCAACGGATGCAGGGGTCGCGCTTGCGTGACCGAGTCCCTTCTGCGCACTTCCACTCAAATAAACGGCTCGCGCAAGCGGGCAATTTTCTTTTGCGACACTTTCCCTCAAATAAAAACACGCACCGCTATCGCGATGCGTGCACTTTGTAACTCTCAGCTTCATTTAGGCCTTAAACGGGTGACGCAACACGATGGTCTCGTCGCGATCAGGCCCCGTCGAGACCATATCGACTGGCACTTCACATATCTCGGCGATACGCTTCAGGTAATTCTGCGCTTCGACTGGCAGATCTTCGAAGCGCTTAACACCCACGGTCGTGCCACTCCAACCCGGCATGTCTTCATACACCGGCTCGCAACCGTCCAGCGATTCAGAACCAACAGGCAGTATGTCGCTGAATTGACCGTCGATCTTGTAGCCCACGCCAATACGCACCACTTCCATTCCATCCATCACATCCAACTTGGTGACGCACAGACCAGACACGCCGTTGATCTGGATAGAACGTTTGAGCGCAGCGGCATCGAACCAACCACAACGGCGGGCACGCCCTGTGGTCGAACCGAACTCATGGCCCTTCTCGGCCAGCATCTTGCCGATCGGGTCTTGCTTGGATTCTGCGTCGTACAACTCCGTTGGGAACGGACCAGAACCGACACGCGTGGTGTAAGCCTTGGTGATACCCAACACATAATGCAGCATCTGCGGACCGATACCAGCACCTGCGCAAGCTGCTCCCGAGATGCAATTACTCGAAGTCACGAACGGATATGTGCCGTGATCGATGTCCAGCAACGTGCCCTGTGCTCCTTCGAACAGCAAGTTCTGCCCTGCCTTGTTAGCTTCATATAAAGCCCGCGGCACGTCCAACACCAATGGCTTGATACGCTCGGCCAAGGCCAGCGCGTCGTCCATGGTCTTTTGGAAATCGATCGTCGGCGCGTTGAAATAATTTTTCAGAACGAAGTTATGGTAGTCCAGCACCTCGCCCAATTTCGCGGCAAAACGTTTGCGATGGAACAAGTCTTGTAGACGGATGGCACGACGCGCGACTTTGTCTTCATAGGCAGGTCCTATACCGCGTCCGGTCGTACCGATCTTGGCCGCGCCTTTGGCGATCTCGCGCGCTTTGTCGATGGCTTCGTGGTACGGCAAGATGAGTGGGCAAGCTTCAGAGATACGCAGGCGCTCGTACACCTGTACTCCGGCAGCAGCCAATTGGTCCATCTCTTTGAGCAATGCAGCAGGTGAAACGACCACGCCGTTGCCGATATAGCACATCACATTGTCACGCAGGATGCCGGAAGGAATGAGATGCAGAACCGTCTTCTCGCCACCGATGACGAGTGTGTGACCCGCATTGTGTCCACCTTGGAAGCGCACGACCCCTTGCGCATTGTCGGTCAGCCAATCAACGACTTTACCTTTGCCTTCATCACCCCACTGCGTACCGATTACAACGACGTTCCTTGTCATGACTCTTTCCAATCCAGACGTATTTAATTCTTCGAATCAACGACAACCCACTTGCCGTCACGCAAAACCAATTCTCTATCGCAATTCATCTCGGCATGATGCTCTTGCTTGCCCAACAAATCGACCACGACCGCCTCACCTTGCGCGCGCAATGCTGCGATGACTTCTTGCAATGCCGCATCTTGCTTATGGGGTGCGCGTATCGCTTGCGGCAACGCACGTTTCGCCAACAAGCCATGCAATTGGCGCAAGTCCATACTGAACCCGGTGGCTGGGCGCGCACGACCAAAACTCTTGCCTACGTCATCATAGCGACCACCCAAGGCGATCGCATCGTGGCTGCCAGAGTGATATGCAGCGAACACCATGCCGCTGTGATAGTGGTAGCCGCGCAACTCAGCCAGGTCGATGCCAACATTTCCTGTCAATGTCTTGAGTTGATTCGCCGCCTGTTCCAACTCGTTCAATGCGGCGACGATCTCGGGGATGTTGGGTAACACTGATTTAGCACGCGCGATCACCTCGATACCACCGGACAGTTGCGCCAAGGCCAAAACTGAAGCCTGCGTATCTTTCGGCAAGCCACTCACCAACTGTGTCAATGTAGGAACGTCCTTATGCTGCAATGCATTGAACAACTGCTCTTCGAGCTCTTCGCTCACTTGCGCATGATTCATCAAAGCACTGAACACGCCCACATGCCCCAAGTCCAGATGCACCTGTTGTATGCCAAGTAGTGTGAGTATCTGCATCATCAGACGCTGTACTTCAAGATCACTCTCGATGCCGGCGTGCCCGTAAAGCTCCGCTCCGATCTGCAACGGTTCGCGTGTACGCATCAAACCTGCTGGCTGGGTATGCACGACGCTTCCGGCATAGCACAGACGCGTGATGCCTTTGCGATTCAACAGGTGTGCATCGATACGCGCCACTTGCGGTGTGATGTCTGCGCGTAAAGCCAAAGTGCGTCCACTCAACTGATCGACGAGTTTGAAGGTGCGCAGATCCATCTCTGCACTGTCGATGATGAGCAACGATTCAGCGTACTCTAGCAAAGGAGGAGCGACTAACTGATACCCAGATAAACGCAGGAATTCCAGCACCTCACGGCGCATGCCTTCGATACGCCATGCCTCATCCGGCAACATATCTTGGATGTTTTCAGGCAACAACCAATTCATAACTTATCCATCACTTGATCCAGTAAATCAGTATCAGCCCACTCAACATCAATGTGAGCCCAAGAAAACGTACTTGCCCATCTTGAAACTGAGTGACTTTGCGCAAGGTCTCACGCCACTCAGCAGGAAACAGGAACGGCATGATCCCTTCCAGCACCAGCATCAACCCAAGGGCGATCAGCCAATAATCACCCATTCTTCAGACTACTTACCGCCACCCTTGTTGGAGCTCTTCAGATACTTGAAGAAGGAGGAACTCGGATCGAGCACCATCACATCGCTCTTGTTCTTGAAGGTCTGCTTGTAAGCATCCAAGCTACGGTAGAAGGCGTAGAACTCAGAGTTGCGCCCGAACGCACCCGCATACAATGCGGACGCTCTCGCATCCCCCTCACCCTTGATCTTCTGTGCATCGCGGTAGGCCTGCGCCAAGGTCACCTGACGCTGACGATCTGCATCCGCACGTATCTTTTCGCTTTCCGCATTACCCGTCGCGCGCAACTCGTTTGCTACACGCTTACGCTCTGCTTCCATACGACGATACACAGAATCGCTAATCTCGACTGGAAAGTCGACGCGTTTCAAGCGCACATCCAAAACCTCGACACCGATCTTGCGTGCGTCACCATCGGTCTTCTCTTGCACGACGCGCATCAGTTCATCACGTTTACCAGACACCACATCATGGATGGTCAACTTACCGAACTCCTCACGCATCGCAGAATTGACGGTCTGCATCAGACGTGTCTGCGCACGCGCCTCATCACCGCCGACGCTGATGTAATACTGCTTCACATCGAAGATGCGCCATTTGACGAAGGAATCCACTAACACGTTCTTCTTCTCCGCCGTGATGAAACGCTCAGGTTCCGCTGCATCGAATGTCAGGATACGCGAATCAAAATAGCGCACGTTCTGCACCAAAGGCACTTTGAATTTCAGCCCGGGCGTAGTCTCCACGCGCATCACTTCGCCCAACTGGAACACGATGGCTGTCTGACGCTGATCCACCACGAAGGCGCTCATGCCCACCAAGATCAGCAGAACGACTGCACCAACCATTACATTTTTGATATTCGGTTTCATCAACGTGCCTCCCGATCACGACCTAACGAGGTCGTACGTGGTAGCGCAAACTCGCTCACCGGAGTTGCGCCTTGCTCTGCCACTTTGGCGACTTGAGCTGCTTGCGCCGCCTCAGCAGATACCGGATTCGTGCTTTGGATCAGCTTATCCAAGGGCAGATAGAGCAAGCTACCGTTGCCCGCCTTCTGATCGATCAACACCTTGCTACTGCTGGTAAGTATCTGCTGCATCATGTCGATGTACATACGCTCACGTGTCACGCTCGGCGCTTTTTCATATTCGACAAGAATCTGCTTGAAGCGGCTAGCGTCACCTTCCGCATTGGCAATCACACTCTGCTTGTAACCATCAGCTTCTTGCATCAAACGCGCCGCCGCACCTTTGGCTTTTGGCACCACATCGTTTGCGTAAGCTTGACCTTCGTTCTTTTGACGCTCTCTGTCTTGACCGGCCTTGACCGCATCATCGAACGCAGCCTGAACTTGCTCGGGCGGTTGTGCATTCTGCATAGTGATCTTGCTAATAATGATGCCGGATTTGTATTTATCCAGAATATCCTGCATCAGCTTAGTGGTGGAAGCGGCAACTTGTTCGCGCCCTTCGTACAACACGAAATCCATCTTGCTTCTGCCGACCACCTCGCGGATGGAGGTTTCAGCGGCCTGACGCACGTTCTCATCCGTTGCACGATTATTGAACAGGTATTCGCCCGGATCTTTCAAGAAATACTGCACAGCGAACTGGATGTCGATGATGTTCTCGTCGTCCGTCAGCATCAATGACTCTTTGAGCATCTTGTTCTTGACGTTCTCGCGATATCCGACTTCGACGGTGCGAACCTGGCTCAGATTCACCACTTCCACAGTCTCGACCGGATATGGGAGGTGCCAACGAGGACCCGCTTCTGTCACCTCGACTTGTTTGCCAAAACGCAACACGACACCGCGTTGGCTAGCATCCACGATATAGAAGCCGCTACCCACCCAGATAAGCGCCACAATGATGGCGATCAGACCGATGCTGCCACTGAACCC
>JBAYTV010000129.1:0-5487 GCA_041675405.1 Sideroxydans sp.
AGCACTTCGTCGCCTCAGATATGTCTGCCCTTCTGCAAGTCACCAAGAACGTGGTGTATCTGGAAGAAGGCGACCTGGTCGAAGTGAACTTGGCGAACTATCGCATCTTCGATCAACAAGGAAATGCGGTGCAACGTGAGGTGCACGTGAGTGAGTTGGACAACGACAGCGTAGAGCTGGGTGAGTACCAACACTACATGCAGAAAGAGATACACGAACAGCCACAGGCTTTGGCGAACACTTTGGAATCGGTGTGCAATAGCCAATCCTTGGTACCCGGAATCTTTGGTGCGGAAGCCAACACCATCTTCCCGCAAGTCGAGAACATCCTCATCCTTGCCTGTGGCACCAGCAACCACTCTGGTCAAGTCGCACGCTACTGGTTGGAAGAGATCGCGGGCATCCCGTGCAACGTCGAGATCGCCAGCGAATATCGTTACCGCGTCAGTGTTCCAAATCCAAAGACCTTGGTCGTCACCATCTCGCAATCGGGAGAAACGGCCGACACCTTGGCAGCACTCATCCACGCCAAGACGACCGGCCATGCCTTCACCTTGGCTATCTGCAACGTGCCGGAGAGCGCCATCATCCGCCAGTCCAAACTGAGGCTGCTGACCCGTGCAGGTCCCGAGATCGGTGTGGCCTCGACCAAAGCCTTCACCACCCAACTTGCCGCCTTGTTCCTGCTGACCTTGGTCATGGCGAAGCTGCGCGGCCGTCTGGATGCAGACCGCGAACAAAAATACCTGCATGAGTTGCGTCACCTACCGGCGGCGGTGCAAAAGGTACTCGCGCTGGAGCCGAAGATCGCCGAGATGGCCAAACACTTTGCCAATAAACACCATGCGCTGTTCTTGGGTCGTGGCATGCATTTCCCCATCGCAGCCGAAGGCGCTTTGAAGCTCAAAGAGATCTCCTACATCCACGCCGAAGCCTATCCTGCGGGTGAGCTCAAGCACGGCCCGCTGGCGTTGGTAGATGCCGATATGCCCGTGGTCTCCGTCGCGCCGAACGACACTTTGTTGGAGAAGTTGAAGTCGAATCTGCAAGAAGTCAAAGCACGCGGCGGCGAATTGTTCGTCTTTGCCGATGCCCAGACCCATATCAAAGAGTCCGACGGCGTCCACATCCTGCAAATGCCCGAACACGCGGGCTTTTTGAGTCCTATTCTGCACACCATCCCTTTACAGCTACTGGCATATTACGTAGCACTGGAAAAGGGAACGGATGTGGACAAACCAAGAAACCTCGCGAAATCCGTTACGGTGGAGTAACAACGTTTCGTGAACGCGAGGTTTCTTGGTTTGCGGTGAAGACTAACCTGCACAGCAGGTTAAGCCCGAAAGGGCGGTCGGAACCACAAACCGCGCATAAGGCCACCCGACACGATGAGTAATCATGTTGTCAGCGTCTGAAGTGCTTGGTTCTCACACCCGTCCCCACTTATGTGGAGACGTATCAACATGGCGGTCATCGCCGTATTCAATCAAAAAGGTGGCGTAGGAAAGACCACGACCTGTCTGAATCTGACAGCGGCGTTGTCGTTGGCGCAACGTAGCCCGATCGCTATCGACATGGATCCGCAGGGACATCTGAGTCTTGCGTCCGGTCTCAAGCATGGCACCTCGCAAACCAAGAGCATCGTGTCGTTCTTCAAAGAACAAACTCCACTCACTAAATTGCTTTATGAGACACCCGCAGGCTGGCAACTCATTCCAGCCACGCTCGAACTTTCAAAGATAGATGCCCTATACGGTAGCGACCCACAAGCGGCCAAGATGTTGAAGCAGGGCTTGGGTGAAGAGTTATCGCTCACGGGCGCCCCCATCCTGATCGACTGCTGTCCGATGCTGGGTGTGTTGACACTCAATGCCCTGCTGGCTGCAGACAAAGTTCTCATCCCTGTCTCCGCTGACTATCTTTCACAGCATGGTGTGCATCGTCTGGATAGCGCGTTGAACGTATTGGAGAAGAAGCTACAGCGCAAATTCGAACGCCGCATCGTGGTCACCCGTTTCGACTCGCGCCGCAAATTGTCATTCGATATCTACAACCAACTCAGAGAGAGATACGGCAGCCTATTGTGCAAGACGCGCATCGGCGAGACGGTCGCCTTGGCAACGAGTCCGATGCATGGTTTGGATGTGTTCGCTTACGCGCCGAATAGCCCTGGAGCGGTTGACTACAAGGCGCTGGCTAAGGAATTGATGGATAGCGGATTTATTTGAAGGGTACTTCTAAAAATTTAAAGTTCTGATGAAACTACTAGCCAATCCACTAAGCCAGCAAGCTGGCAAGTGGCTGGTTATAAGCAAGACAAGGCGCGAACGATAAGTTACGACGCGGCATATATTGAATATGTAAGGAGTGATTTTTCGTGAGCAACACAGTATTGCGACGAAATTTGGATTTTTGGAAGCACCCTTAAAGCAGGTGGACGTAAGCGGCTAGCCCCAGCGTCGCCGCCAACAAGAGCGCAATGACCGATAACCAGGCATTGCGTTTTTTTTGTTCCGCCAACATCGCCAGCAACAACGGTGCGGCTTGGGCGGCGACATCGTCCTTCAAGCGTTGATGCAACAAGCGTGGGAGTTGGGGTAGCAGAGAGGCGTAACGTGGGGCTTCCGCGCGCAATGTCTTGATGAAGCCGCGCCAACCCACTTGTTCGCTCATCCAACGTTCCAACCAAGGTTTCGCCGTCTTCCACAGGTCGAGCTCGGGATCGAGCTGCAAGCCCAGCCCTTCGATGTTAAGCAGCGTCTTTTGCAACAACACCAGTTGCGGTTGGATCTCGATGCCGAATCGGCGCGAGGTCTGGAACAGGCGCAACAACACCTTACCAAACGAGACATCGCGCAAAGGTTTGTCGAAGATAGGTTCGCATACGGAACGGATCGCCGCTTCGAATTCGTCCACGCGCGTATCTGCAGGCGCCCAACCAGACTCGATGTGCAACTCGGCTACCCGTTTGTAATCGCGGTTGAAGAAGGCGATGAAGTTGTGCGCGAGGTAATTCTTGTCGTTGTCGGTGAGCGTTCCCATGATGCCGAAATCGAGCGCCACATAACGCCCATCCCTTGCCACTAGGATGTTGCCGGGGTGCATATCAGCATGGAAGAAACCATCACGGAAAACTTGTGTGTAAAAGATCTCCACCCCGTCACTCGCCAGCTTGGACAAGTCGATTCCCACCTCGCGCAACGCGCCGATCTGGCTGATGGGGATGCCGTGCATACGCTCCATCACCATCACCTGTTCCGAACACCAATCCCAATGCACCTCGGGAACGAGCAACAATTTCGCGTCAGAGAAATTGCGACGCAACTGGCTGGCATTCGCTGCTTCGCGCATCAAGTCCAATTCGTCGTGCAGATATTTCTCGAACTCGGCGACCACCAGTTTCGGTTTCAAGCGCTTGCCATCAGACCACCAACGTTCGATTAATCCCGCGCAGATCTGCAACAAGGCGATGTCGTGTTCGATGGTGTGTTGGATGCCGGGGCGCAGGATCTTCACCGCCACCTCGTGCCCATTCGGTAATACCGCGAAATGCACTTGTGCGACCGATGCGCTGGCGATGGGTGTCTCGTCGAAGCTGGTGAATACCTCGCGCAGAGGCTTGCCATAAGCAGTCTCCAGCAAGGCGACTGCTTGTGCAGAAGGGAAGGGGGGTACTTGGTCTTGCAGCTTCGCCAATTCATCGGCGATGTCGGTCGGGATCAGGTCGCGGCGGGTGGAAAGCAACTGGCCGAACTTGACGAAAATGGGGCCCAGCGCTTCCAGTGCCAGACGCAGACGCTCCGCACGGGGACGCGACACATCGCGGAAGAACAGCAGCCAATTGAGCGGGCGCAACAACCAACTCGTGCGCTCGTGTGCCAAAAGGAACTCATCTAGGCCGAAGCGCAGGACGATAAAGATGATCTTGAGTAAGCGGAAGAAACGCATTGCTAGCGGGCTCAAATAAAAAGGGCACAGCGAAGTCGCTGTGCCCTCTAGTTTACTGTAAATGATTTGAAGAACTCACAGAATTACCGCGTTGGACATTTCTGCGCTCCCTCACCTCAATCCTCTCCCAGAGGGCGAGGAGGCAAACGCCCCTTCTCCCTCCGGGAGAAGGCTGGGATGAGGGAAAGTGCTTAAACCTGCTGGATTCCAGACAACAGCCAAACCGCCTTGTCGTCCTTCAAGTCTTTCTGCACGTGCCAGATCTCGTCGAAGTTCTCAGGCGCGCCGTTGTTCTCACGGATCTGGCCGCTCATGCGTACGCTAGCCGTAGCGATGTCGTTCTCAGTCACCACTTCCAACAGGCTCGCATTCACGAAGCCCACATCTGTCTTCTGCTCTGAGTCGCCACGCTCTTGCATCTGCATCGAGATCTCGGCGTACATCTCAGGCGTGGTGTATTCGCGGATGTCGTTCAAGTCCTTGCGGTCGTTCGCTGCTTGCAAGCGGATGAAGGTCGTCTTCGCGCCGCGCAAGAAGCTATCCACAGGGAAGTCGGCAGGGATGTTCGCCGCAGCCACAGGGGCTACTGGCGCAACACTACCGCCACTCATCACAGGTTGAGCGGGCGCTTGGTAGCCCGTGTTGCTAGGTGCAGAGCCTGCGTATTGCATCGCTGGTTGCTGCTTTTTGCGGAACATGGAGATGAGGAAGAACACTGCGATTGCACCCGCGATGATCATCAGCAACATACCCATGCCTTCACCCAAACCGAAGTGCGAGAACAGCGCTGCCAAGCCAAGACCAGCAGCGATACCTGCCAATGGACCCAACCATTTGTTGGGTTGCTTCGCTGCTGCTGCACCCGCCGCTGCGGGAGCTGCTTGTTGAGCTGGAGCAGCATCCGCCTTTTGCGGTGGCGCACTCATGCTGCGTTGCTTGCCGACACTACCGCCACCACCGAAGCGCTTGGCTTCTGCGTTAGCTGCGAGCAAAGAAAGACTGGTCAGAACGATGGTCAAGAAAATGGCGAAACGTTTCATCTGATTCCTTTAGGTAAAAAATAAACTACAAAATATCTTCCATCATATTCCCTCCCCCATGCAGGGGGAGGGTTAGGGTGGGGGTAGAAACGCTAAGGTTCCACAACCCTACCCCCATCCCCGCCTTCCCCCTGCATGGGGGAAGGAGAGATTGCTTAAGGTTGTACTGCTTTTACATCTGATACGAAATAAGCGGTGTCACCGAAACAGCTAGTGGGCACACCTTTGTGTTCTGCGTACACCAACGCCACGCGCTGGCCCACGAGCTTGTTGATCTTGTCTGCGACTGCATCGTCACGCACTGTGAACAAGAACTTCTCAGGTGCCGCGCCGGGCAATGCCACCAGTGAAAGCTCACCTTCCCATGTCTTGCACAGCCAGCCCTTCTTAGACAGCTTCTGCATGAAACCCGCGCGCTCACCCTCCGAATAATTCCAAGTCAGCGCCACCCATGTATAAGCGGCGAACACAGCCGCAACGATGGTAACGAGCGCGAGGG
>JBAYTV010000130.1:0-5469 GCA_041675405.1 Sideroxydans sp.
AGGCACTTCGGCAGGCATGAAACCAAGACGGTTCATGCCCGAGTTGATCTTGAGCCACACCGACAGACCGTTCTTGCGCGGGTAAGCATCCAGCCATGCCAACTGTTGATGGTTGTGAATGACCGTGGTCAATTCGTATTCGGCGAAGAGGGGCAACTCATCGGGTGAGAAGAAGCCTTCCAATAACAGGATGGTCTGGCGGAACTCTGCATCGCGCAGCGCAATGGCATCCTGCACGTTCAAAAAAGCAAAGCCATCGGCGTTACGCAAAGCCTCTGCCACACGCATCAAACCGTGCCCATAGGCATTCGCCTTGATCACCGCCATCACGCGTGATGTCGTGGCGCGTTGCACCACACGCAGATTGTTCTTCAGCGCGGAGAGGTCGATATGGGCGTGGATGGGGCGGTGCATGCGTGGTATGAGCCTGTTCTAGATTACCGTGAATGATAGCAGGGCTGGGCTGGTGCGCGTTTTGAAAAAACCAGATTTCGTCGTTCCCGCCCTTCGACAAGCTCAGGATAAACTTCCCTGCGGGAAGGCGGGAACCTAGTTCAAGAACAACCAGATCCCCGCCTTCGCGGGGATGACCAAGCATTAGAAATCTTGGAACGTGCCAGATATTTCATGTTATAAAACGCCACCCGAAAAACAACTCTAAATCGTGAAACGCGGCTTCTACATCATCCTCGCAGCGCAGTTCTTCAGCGCGCTCGCCGACAACGCACTTTTATTTGCCGCCATCGCGCTGCTCAAGCAAGTGCACGCCCCTAGCTGGCAGACGCCTGTCCTGCAACAAGCGTTCATCATCTCCTTCATTCTGCTGGCGCCCTTCGTGGGCGCTTTTGCCGACTCGTTGCCCAAGGGCAAGGTCATGTTCATCAGCAACGCCATCAAGATGATGGGGTGTCTCGCCATGCTGGCGGGTGTTAATCCTTTGGTCGCCTATGCCCTTGCCGGTTTTGGCGCGGCGGCATACTCGCCAGCGAAATACGGCATCCTCACCGAATACCTGCCGCCAGAAAGACTGGTGTGGGCGAACAGTTGGATGGAAGGTCTGACCGTCGCCGCCATCATCGTGGGAGCGGTGGTCGGTGGCTTGCTCATCACGCCTAGCGTTTCGCACTCCATCATGCACAGCTTGAACGTGCCATCGTTCGTCTCGCCTGCCGAGTTGGCCATCTTCATCATCTTCTTCATCTACCTCGTTGCGGCGATGTTCAACCTCTACATCCCGCAGGTCGCCGTCGAACACAAACCGCTCAGCCGCAATCCTATCTTCCTCATCAAGGATTTTGCACACTGCTTCCGCTTGTTGTGGAAAGACCCGCTCGGCCAAGTATCACTGGCAGTGACCACCCTGTTCTGGGGCGCGGGAGCGACCTTGCGTCTGCTGGTGTTGGCCTGGGCGGCCGTAGCCTTGCATTACAGCATCGGTGAAGCCGCCAAGCTCACCGCGTGGGTCGCGGTCGGCATCGCCATCGGTTCTGTTCTTGCGGCGCGCTTCGTCAAACTGGAACACGCGGTGAACGTCATCCCGGTCGGCATCGGCATGGGCTTCGCCGTGCTGGCGATGATCCTCGTATCCAGCCCGCTACTCGCCATCCTGCTCCTAATCGGCATCGGCGTGATGGCAGGCTACTTCGTCGTCCCCATGAACGCCCTGTTGCAACATCGCGGTCACCTGCTGATGGGCGCAGGCCGCTCCATCGCCGTGCAGAACTTCAACGAGAACATCAGCATCTTCCTCATGCTGGGTCTGTATGCCTTGATGGTCAAACTCGATCTTTCCATCAACGTCATCATCTTCGTGTTCGGCGCATTACTCATCAGCATCATGACCCTGCTGTACAAGAAGCACGGCCACGACCAAGACAACGGACGTACCTGAACCCACCATCGCGTCTCTGCGCGAACTTCAATCACAGATGAGTCAATCGACCGAAGACCTCAAAGCCAAGATCATCAGTGCCCAGAAGGCGGGCGACTACCTGAACGAATACGACTTGGCGCGCGCCGCCATCAAGCTCCATCCCGATGATGAGTTCTTCCAATACTGCGCCGTGCTCGCCCTCTCCCGTTGCAATGCGAAACAGCGTGCATTGGATACCTTCTATTCGTACAAACTTCACACCAGCGAGAGTGAATACATCCGTGCCTTAGAAGCGCGCATCTTGAAAGACTTGGCATTCCTCAGCGTGGATGAATCCGTGTCCCCCATGAGTCTGGATGCTGGCAAGTTCTACGCTGCCGCAAGGACGTATCAAAAAGCCTATGAACAAACGGGCGGACATTATTCCGCCATCAACGCAGCCACGCTTTATCTACTGGCTGGCGAGACCGAGTTGGCGAACCTGCTCGCTACCACCGCCATCGGTATCGCGCTGAAAGATGATGGGCCGCAATATTTCCCTCTCGCCTCGCGCGCAGAGGCTTACCTGCTGTTGAATAGGGAAGAGGCTGCCCGTACTGTGATCGCCGAGGTGGCGCAACATAACGACCAGAACCTGCTCACCCGTGCGCGCACCCATCATCAGCTCAAACTCATCTGCAAGCATCAGCACATCGGGTTGGATATCCTCGACCCCATCCTGCCCGAGACGGTCATCCACTATTGCGGTCATGCCTTCTACAACCATCACCCCATCGACGATCAAGCGGAGTTGGAACTCAAAGCTCAGATGGAAAAAGTGCTCACCGAGAACCGCTGCACCATCGCCTATGGTTCGTTGATGGCAGGATCAGATATCCTCTTCGCGGAATCCATCTTGAAGCTGGGCGGTGAACTGAACATCTGGCTACCCTTCGGACACGATAATTTCTGTAATGTCGCCGTACACCCTGCTGGCAAGCAATGGGTGGAACGCTTCCAAGCCTGCATCGAAAAAGCGAACACCGTTTCCTACGCCACCGAATCGGATTTCTTGGGGGATGAATCGCTATTCGGCTATTGCTCGGATGTGGCGATGGGCATGGCTATCATGCGCGCGAATTCGCTGGGATCTAAACGTTTGCAATTGGCGGTGCTGCATCCCAACCTCGCCAAGCAGAGCCGAGGCACCATCTCCAATATCAACAAGTGGAATAGTCTGGGTCATCCCACCCGACTCGTACCCAGCCCTGAGATATCTCCCAAGCCGCCCGCCCAGAGATCGCAACGGGACTACCCCTTGAATCGGCGCGAACCGCACGCCATCTTATTCTCCGATATACGCGGCTACAGCAAGCTGAGTGACCGCGACATCCTGTGGTACTACAACGAGCTTCACCCACTCTTGGCCAAAGTGATCGCCGAGTTCAAATCAGACATCCAGCACATCGACACTTGGGGCGATGCCATCTTCCTCGTCACCGAGAAGGCATCCACCACCGCCAAGATCGCCGTCGCCTTGAATACCGTGCTCGCCGAGATCGACCAATCGAAACTGTCCCTCAAAGAACCATTGATGATGCGCATCGGACTGCACTTCGGCCCCGTGTACAAACTGTACGACCACCTCGCCGATTGCTACACCTACTCCAGCAACGACGTGACCAAGACCGCACGAATCGAACCTGTCACCCCACCCGGTGAGATCTTCGGGACAGAACCATTCGTGGCGATGTTGGAACTGGAAGGCGAAGGCTGGGCCAATTTCGAATATGCAGGCACCCTCTCCAGTGCCAAGGATTTCGGCGCGTTCCGCATGTTCCACATCCGCACGCGTTACCAACCACCGGCATTGCTTTGCTCGCTGTGATCATCCGACCAAGATACTTATCGAGTTCGCACATGATGGCATTCATGCATACCCTAGCGAGGACACCGATACTGCGCACCATGCTGCTGGTCACCCTCGCTCTGCTATCCGCATGTGACAAGCCGCAAGTGGACGCGATACCAACTAGTAGCAATATCCTAGCGCTGGGAGACAGCCTGACTGCGGGTTACGGGGTGAATTCGGATGAGGCATGGCCGTCACTGCTGGCAGGCAAGACGGGTTGGACGGTGATCAATGGTGGCATCAGCGGCAACACCAGTAGCGAGGCATTGGCACGCCTGCCCGCATTGCTGGAAGAACACAAACCGGTGCTGGTGTTCATCGCCTTGGGCGGCAACGATATGTTGCGCCACACGCCCACGCAGGAAACCATCACCAACCTAGAGAAGATGATCGCCCTCGTCAGAGTACACGGCGCAAAGCCCATCCTATTGGGGATACCCAAACCAAGCCTCGCAGGCGCTGTGTTCCAGAACCTCTCCGCAGCCGAGTTCTACCGCGATATAGCCAAGGCTCAACAAGTCCCGTTGATCGAAGACGCCATCGCTGACGTGTTGTCCGACCCCCAGTTGAAAGTCGACCAACTACATCCCAACGCGGCAGGACATCAACTATTAACTGAAAAGATATTGGATGAATTACGAAAGATCGGACTTGTCCGATAAGGAATATCTGATTAAATCCGAAAGCTAGTTTTCCGTTCGTCCCGAGTACCGCGCTTGCGCGGTGTATCGAGGAAATGAACGGCTCTGATAACACACAACACAACCAATTATTGGGAACCACACATGAAGACCTTCCTGCACACCATCGCGACCGCACCCGCCATCGTCACCTTCCAAGACACCATCGCGGTGATCGATGCACACTACGACTTCACCCCCACTGCGTTCCGCAATGGCGAGCTGCAAAATGATGCAGGGCAGAACAACGGCTCATGCAAACTCTTCTCGTTCGCCAAGCTGCACAAACTCACACCGCAACAAACCCTAAATTGTTTCGGTGCTTACTACCGCGAAGACGTGCTGCAACATCCCCACGGCACAGATCACCAGAACATCCGCAACTTCATCAAGCATGGTTGGGATGGCGTGGTGTTTGAAGGAAATGCGCTGACACTAAAGAACTCCTAGCATCTGAAATCGTCAATGCACGTTGACCGTGCTAAGGCAATGCTTGATTATGCCGACCTAGTTAATCAATAGTGACTCCTGTGACCAAATACATTGGAATTCTCACCTCCGGCGGCGACAGCCCCGGCCTTAACGCGACGATTCGTGGTGTTGGCAAGTCTGCACTGAACAAGCGGGACATGAAGCTCATCGGTTTTCGAGACGGTTTTCGCGGCTTGATGGAAAACCGCACGATGCGATTGGAGGCTGCCAATTTATCGGACATTTTGACTCGGGGCGGCACCTTGCTCGGCACCAGCCGCGACAAGCCTCATCGCATGATGGTCGACAACAAGTTGCAGGATATGACCGACATGATCGTCCGCAATTATCACGACAATCATCTTGATGTTCTGGTTTGCCTTGGCGGTGGCGGCACGCAGAAGAACGCGCTGCGTCTCAAAGAAAAAGGGCTCAACATCATCACGCTGCCCAAGACTATCGATAACGACATCGCCATGACCGACATGACCTTTGGCTTCGATACCGCCTTGGGCATCGCCACCGATGCGATTGACCGTCTGCACAGCACGGCA